>JANTGY010000052.1 GCA_024762695.1 Anaerolineae bacterium | reverse complement strand
CCAATTCCCGATACATCATCTACAAGGAGGTGGCGAAAAACTAAAGACACTAACGGAATTCCAATTCCCGATACATCAACTGAGATGAAACACACCCATTGACTTGTCTAAGGCTATTTCAGATAAAATTACTTATTTGTCGTTCCCGCGAAGGCGGGAATCCATGCTTTTACAGAGCCTGCACGCATGAAGATGGGCGAGTGGATTCCTGCCTGCGCAGGAATGACAGTCCAAATTTGGGGTAATTAAAATTCAGAAGCGGCCAAAGATGCGTCAGATCTAAAATAACCCATGCCCTTTTAACGTTTTACGTACTACTTTAACTCTCTCTTACCCATTAACCATCTTCACATTTCCCTAACAACTTCTTCACCCCACCTTCAAACCCCACCCCTAAACTAGGTGCGTCGCTGAGAAAAGCGGCGACCTTTAACGCATCAAACAATACCAGGTACAAGAGAGGAAGTTATGCTTCGCAAAAAGAGTTTTTGGATTATTTTGATTGTTCTCATCATCGCTGGCGGCGGTGGTTATTATTATTACGACAGCGTTTATTTACCGTCGCAGGTAACGGAAGAACCGGCCATTCAGACAGCACGCGTTCGCACCGGCGATATTATCGTCTCCGCCAGCGGCGCAGGCACAGTCATTGCCGCTACCGAGATTGACCTCGGCTTCCGTACCGGCGGTACATTGGCTGAAGTAGCTGTGCAAGTGGGCGACAAAGTGCAGGCGGGCGATGTCTTGGCCCAACTGGACGACACCGACGCCCGCAAGGCGGTGGCTCTGGCTGAAATTCAGGTGGCGCAGGCCGCTCTGCAAGGGAACCCCGACGCGCTGACAGAAGAACTTTCCACCAGCGAGATTGTCCTTTCCCAAGCTGAAATCAACTTAATCTCGGCGCAGGCCAAACTGGATGAGCTGCTCAATTGGCAGCCAGACGCCGACGCCATTGCTTTGGCGGAAGCCAATTTGGCAGCAGCCCAAGCTAATTATGACACGGCCGTTAACAAAGACGCCGCCGCCGGTAACAGCGTCACCTCATCTCGCGTTAATTTGGAGCAGGCCCAAACCGCTCTAGCTGATGCTCAGGCAGCTTACAACGTCGCCTTTGACCCCGGCCGCGATTGGGAGCTGAACGATCCGCGCCGGGCGACGGCGTTGGAAAATGAGCGTGCCGCCGCCATTCGCAATTTGGACAAAGCGCAAGGCGCTCTGGAAATTGCCCAGGCCAACTACTACCTGGCTGCCGGCAATGTCAACAACGACAGCGCCATTAGCGTCCAGGCTTCGCTCGTCAATGCCGAACAGGCGTTGGCAAAGGCCCAAACTGGCCCGACCGAGGCGGAGATTGAGGCAGCGCGGTTGACGGTACAGCAATCTCAAATCGGGTTGGCACAGGCGAAATTATCCTTGACACAGGCGCAAATCAATTTGGATGCGGCGCAAACGGCGTTGGCGCAAACGACACTTGTTGCGCCGGTTGACGGTGTAGTGGTCGCTGTGAATGCCCAGGCGGGTGAAAGCGTCGGCACAACTTCGTTTATTACGATTGCCGACCTGACGCAGCCACTGCTGGAAGTATATTTGGACGAAACTGACCTGGACAAAATTGGCCTCGATTATGAGGTGGAAGTGGTGTTTGACGCTTTGCCCGATGACATTTTTGTAGGGCATGTGGCCCAGGTTGACCCGATGTTGAAGATTGTGGATGGCGTAACGGCCGTTCGCGGGCTTGTCCTCCTCGATCCTGAATCATTCAACAAACCCCAAACATTGCCGGTGGGCATGAACGCCGCCGTCGAAGTCATCGGCGGGCGGGCGGAAGACGCCTTGCTGGTTCCAGTAGAAGCCCTGCGTGAACTGGCTCCCGGCTCATACGCCGTCTTCGTCATGGAAAACGACGAACCCACTCTTCGAGTTGTCGAAGTCGGCCTGATTGACTTCACTTCGGCCGAGATTATCAGCGGCCTGGAACGGGGCGACGTGGTTAGCACGGGGGTTGTGGATACGGAGTAGAGCAAGTGGCAAGTGGCAAGTGGCAAGAAAAGACCTGCCACTTGCTACCTGCCACCCGCCACATGCCACTTTAAGGAATAAATCATGAACCAACAACCAATCATCCAAACGGCCGATTTACGCAAAATCTACGGCATGGGCGACATCGCTGTCGCTGCGCTAGATGGCGTCAGCGTCCGCATTGACCCCGGCGAATTCGTCTCCATCATGGGGCCGTCCGGCTCCGGCAAAAGCACGCTGATGAACATTCTCGGCTGTCTCGACCGCCCCACCGAAGGCAAATATATCTTGGCTGGCGAAGATGTCTCTGATTTGAACAAAGAGCAGTTAGCCGCCATCCGCAATCGCCAGTTAGGCTTCATCTTCCAATCGTACAACTTGCTGTCGCGCACCACAGCCCTCAAAAATGTGATGCTGCCGCTGCTGTACGACCAAAATAACCACCGCTCCAATGAAGAGCGGGAAGAGATGGCGCTGGCGGCTCTGACCGCTGTTGGACTGGCTGATCGCGTGAATCACCAACCCAACGAGATGTCCGGCGGCCAGAAGCAGCGGGTGGCGATTGCCCGCGCCCTCATTAACAACCCATCGCTCATTTTGGCCGATGAGCCAACCGGCAACCTGGACACCAAATCGGGCTATGAAATTATGGATTTGATGCACGAATTACATGACCGGGGCCACACCATCGTGATGGTGACGCATGAGCCGGATATCGCCGAGCATACGGAGCGTGTCATTTGCGTGCGCGATGGCAAGGTGGAGTCGGACGGCCGTGACGGGGCCAATCATTGCGCCCAACCCAGCCCGGCGGAGGGAAGACGATGAACTTTTCTGAAATACTCAATGTGGCCTGGGAAGGCATCACGGCCAATAAAGTGCGTTCATTATTGACGATGCTAGGCATCATCATTGGCGTGGCGGCGGTGATTATTATGATCGCCATCAGCGCTGGGACAGAAGCGACAATAGCGGAGCAAATTAACAGCCTGGGCGCCAATTTGATTATTGTGACGCCGAAACGCGGCACACCGGGCGCGTCACGGACGCTGCTCTTTTCTGATGCGGAAGCGATTGCGGAAGAAGTACATGGCATTACCGGCGTCGCTGCCGAGCAAAATACGACGACTTTAATTGTGAAATCGAGCGAGGCGGCGTTTGAAACGACGGCAACAGGTACAACGGCCGATTTTCCCGACGTGCGCGATGTGCCGGTGGGAGACGGCCGTTTCTTCACCCAACAAGAACTCGACCGCACCGCCAAAGTGGCCGTGCTGGGCTACGGTATCGCTATAGACCTGTTCGGAGAGCAAGACCCCATCGGCCAAACGGTAACGATTGGCACAACCAAATTTACGGTTATCGGCGTGATGGCGGAAAAGGGGCTGGTGGCCGATGTGGATTATGACGGCCGTATTTACATTCCCATCACCGTCGTCTTCCAAAAATTCGCCCCCTCACAGATGGCGGGCGACCGGGTGCGTACCATTTACGCCCAGGCCGAAAGCCAGGAAACGATGGACAGCGCCATTTTACAAATTGAAAGCCTGCTGGCCCGTCGGCACGATGTAGAGCTAGACAGTCCCGACTTCACTGTGCAAACCCAGCAAGACATCATCAGCACACAGGAAGCGACAACGGCCGCTTTCCGGTCGCTGCTGGCCTGGGTGGCTGGCGTCTCGCTCATCGTCGGCGGTATCGGCATCATGAACATCATGCTGGTCAGCGTCACCGAGCGCACCCGCGAGATTGGCATCCGCCAATCGGTGGGAGCCACACCCAACGACATCCGCTGGCAGTTCTTGACCGAAGCGCTGATGCTCAGTCTGGTGGGCGGCTTGATTGGCGTGGTCGCCGGCGTCGGCGGCTCGTGGATTTTCGGCGCGTCGGGCGACATGCGGACGGTGATTGTGCCGACTTCGATTTTGCTGGCCTTTGGGTCGGCAGCGATTGTGGGCGTATTTTTTGGCTATTTTCCAGCTAACAAAGCGGCGCAGCTTGACCCAATTGAAGCGCTGCGACATGAATAATGGTCAATTACCAATGGCTAATTGTCAATTGTCAATGATTCTTTTCGTTGGCAATTGACCATTGATAATTAACAATTGACAATTTTTTAGGAGTTATTGAGATGAAGAAAACGACACTTTTTTTACTGGGTTTGATGTTGATTTTGGTTTTGGCGGCGTGTGGCGGCACGGCGGAGGAAGCGAGTACAGATGTGGCTGCGCCAGCCGACACAAGCGCAGCGACGACGGAAGAGACAACGGCCAATGAACCGACCGTCGTGGAAGAAGAAACGAGCGCTGATGGGGGTACGGCCGTTACCCTGACTGAAGATTACGCTGAAGATGCGCTGCCCATTCGCAACCAACTACTGGTTGGGACCCTGAAACTAGAAAACACCAGCTTTGCTGTTTCGCCAGAGCAAGCGTCGGAACTGCTGGTCTTATGGCAAGCATCCAGCGCCCTATCGCGCAGCGGCACTGGCGCAACAGAAGAGGTCGCCGCCGTCTTGAATCAAATCGAAGAAGCAATGACGCCAGAGCAAATTACCGCCATTGCCGAAATGAAATTAACCCGCGAAGCAATCCAAACCATGTCTCAAGAAATGGGGCTTTCGATGGGCGGCGGCGACGGTCAAGGGGCTGGCGGCAATCGTGGTCAGGGGCAAAATATGTCGGCAGAAGAGAAAGCAGCCCGTGAAGCAGAGCAAGCCGAACGGGCGTCAAACGGAGCCAGCAACGCGCTGCTGGATTTATTGATTGAGCTGTTAGAAAGTCGGAGCCAACAGTAAAACAGCCTTTTTAGAACCCGAGTTTCTTGAAGAAATTAGGGTTCTCATGGAGACAAATCGAATGAAGTCACAAAGAAGTTTAAGTTTTATTTTAATCGTTTTGGCGTTGGCGCTGGCCGCCTGTGGTGGGACAACTGAGGTAGTTGAGGTAGATGGTGGGGAAACGGCCGTCAATGCCAACATCGCCACCCTGACCGAAGATTACAACGATGCCCTCACCATCCGCAACCAACTCCTGCTGGGCATCATGCGCCTGGAGGGAACCGCGCAAGCCGTCACTGCCGAGCAGTCTGTCGAATTAACAACCCTCTGGCAAGCGTTCGCCGCCCTCAGCGACAGCGGTACAGCCGCTCCCGAAGAAACCGAAGCCGTCCAAAACCAGATCATCGCTGCGCTGACTGCTGAACAAGTCAACGCTATCGCCGCTATGCAGTTAACCAATGCAGAACTGCAAACGTTCTATGTCGAAACCGGCATTAGCGAAGTGAAAACGCCAGAACCGGGTGTGACGCCGCAAAGCCAACGAATGAGCGATCTGCCGCAAGAAGACCGGGAAGCAACCCGCGAAGCCAACGGCGAGACAGTTGGCACAGGCGGCGGCGGTGATAAAAGCGACGCCCTGCTGGACATGACGCTAGAATTATTAGCGGGCAAGTAGGAATCAAACTACATATTCAACTTCGAAGGGCGCAGTTTTGATAAACTGGCCCTTTTTTGTGTTTTGCTTCCCGCACCAAACATACCCAAAAGGCGCGGCTACAGACAAGTTGTTCCGCCCCCACGAAAGCAGGTCTTTCCAAACTCATAAAAAAGCTTGTACGCTTCAAATTCTAATGACCAATCTTTAGGGGCGTCGCCTCGGCGCTGCGCGCCTACGGGACGCGAAGCGCCCTCGTGCGGGTAATACCCGGCTCACAAAATATAAGTTTGACGCGCAGCATTGCCCAAACTGATAAATTTTATGATGAGTTTGGAAAAGTCCTGCCCACGAAAGCGCGAGGCTTGCGTAACGCGGCCAACTTCTTCATAATTGCGCTATTTCATCTTCACAATCCCTTCATACATCGCTTGTATGCTAGAGGCGATCAATAAACGCAAGTTGAGGCTGTTATGTCAAAAACCATATTAGTTGTAGATGATGAAGAACGATTAGTTTCTCTGGTAAAAACTTATCTGGAACGGGAAGGATTCCGCGTGGCGACGGCAAAAAACGGCCGTCAAGCCCTTTTCATCGCCCGCGAGCAAAAACCAGACCTCATCATCCTCGATTTAATGATGCCCGAAATGGACGGCTACGAATTCATGCGGGTCCATCGAAAAGAGCGCGAGACCCCCATCATCATGCTCACCGCCAAAATAGAAGATGGCGATAAAGTATTGGGACTGGAATTGGGCGCCGACGATTACGTCGCCAAGCCATTCAGCCCCCGCGAACTGATGGCCCGTGTCCGCGCCGTTTTGCGCCGCACCGGACAAAGCGCGCCGCAGGGTGAAATGCTGCGTGTGGGCGAAGTCGTCTTGGATCGCGGCCTGCACTCAGTCAAAGTCAGCGGCAGTTTGATAGATTTAACCCCCTCTGAATTCGATTTGCTGGCTGTGCTCATGGCATCGCCCGGCCGCGCTTACTCCCGGTATGATTTGCTTGACCAAATTCAGGGGGCCGTGTACGAAGGCTACGAACGTACCATCGACGTTCACATCAAAAATTTGCGTAAAAAAATTGAAGCCGACCCGCGCAAACCGCGTTACATCGAAACTGTATACGGCGTAGGCTATCGTTTTGCGCCGGAGTGAGAAGAGTATGCAAGTTTGCAAATGGAGATCGCCTGCAAACTTGCCCACTTGCCACTTGCAAACTTGCCCACCAAATAAATCATGCGCTCTTTAGCTCTTAAATTAGTTCTGGCATTTTTAGCGATTAGTCTGGTAGGGACGGCGTTAGTCGCCGTGTTTGCCGGTCAGGCAACAGCCAGCGAATTTGGTCATTACACTGCCCGACAAAATCAAAATTCGGTCATTGCTGAATTGGCGGCTTACTATGAACAATATGGCAGTTGGGATGACGTCGAAAGCGGCGTATCATTTCGCGGCAAGACAGGAAGCGGGCGCGGTCAAGGCGGCCAAGGCGCCGGCGGCGGCGTGGCTTTGGCTGATGCCTCTGGCCAAGTTGTTATGGGGGGAATTGGCTACCCACGCGACGCGCAGCTAACGGCTAAAGAAATTGCGCAAGGGACGCCGATTCAACTGAATGGAACGACTGTTGGTATTTTATTGGTTGGGGGGGAGTTGGCTGCAGAAGACGCCGGACAAGCAGAAGCCGAGTTTTTACAACGGGTTAATCAAGCCTTGATATGGGCGGCGGCCATTGCAACGGCCGTTGCGCTTTTCCTCGCTGTTTTTCTGGCCCACACCCTCACCAAACCTTTGACCGAATTGACAGCCGCTACCCGCGCCGTCGCTAAAGGCAATCTAAAGCAGGAAGTCATTGTGCGCTCACAAGATGAACTGGGCGAATTGGCCTCTGCCTTCAACCAGATGAGCGCCGACCTGTCCCACTCACGCGATTTACGCCGCCAAATGACGGCCGATATCGCCCACGATCTCCGCACGCCCATCAGCGTCATTTTGGGTCACGCCGAAGCGTTGGAGGATGGCATATTACCGCCCACACCGGAAAATGTTCACATCATCCTCGACGAGGCGCAGCGACTTAACCGATTGGTGGCTGATTTACGCATTATCTCGCTGGCTGAAGCGGGCGAGCTGCCGTTGACTAAACGGCCGTCTAACCTCACCGCCCTTCTGGAAAGAACCGTCATCGCCCACGCGCCCCAGGCCCAACAACAAGGGGTGGAACTGAAGGTTGAAACCAATGCAGACTTACCCGAACTGAATATGGACCCCGATCGGATGGTTCAGGTGCTGGGCAATCTGGTCAGCAATGCGCTGCGTTACACGCCGGCCGACGGCCGTATCATCCTTTGCGCCCAGCAGATTGACGACCGCATCCAACTCAGCGTTCGCGACACCGGAACCGGCATCACCCCTGACGACCTACCCCATGTGTTCGACCGCTTCTACCGCGGCGACAAATCCCGCCACCGCAACGGCGACAGCAGCTCCGGCTTGGGGCTGGCTATTGCAAAATCTATCGTCGAAGGGCATAACGGCCGTATCTGGGTCGAGAGCCAACCGGATCAAGGAACCACCTTCTACATCCAACTCCCCGCTGAGTAAAATCATATAAGCCAGGCCAGCCGTGCAAGCGGCTTACCGGCTAACATTGTGCTAAAATTCACTCTTCAAATTATCGTTGCGCTTTCCATAAATTCTTATCTGAGGAGCATTATTTATGTCTGGAGTCATTGCCGCCGGCAGCCCTGAAACGGCCGTTGCCGGAGCCGCTATGTTGCAAAAAGGAGGCAATGCCGTTGACGCCGTCGTTGCCGCCGCATTCGTCTCCTTCATCGCCGAAATCGGCGTCGTCCATCTGGGCGGCAGCGGCGTCGCCCATCTTTACAATCCCCAAACAGGTAATTCATTAGTCTACGACTTCTTCAGCAATATGCCGGGGTTAAACGGGACAGCGCCAGCGGAGATGGATTTCTCCGAAGTGACGATCGATTTTGACGCCACGACGCAAAGTTTTTATTTGGGGCGGGCATCGGTGGCTGTGCCGGGCAACATTGCCGGGTTATGCCAAATGGCGGCTGATTACGGCCGTCTCCCCCTCCCCACTTTACTCGAACCAGCCATCAAATTGGCCCGCAGCGGCCTATCCATCGAGCCATTCCAGGCCGACACCTGCAAGCTGTTGGAAAACCTCTACACCCACACCGCCGGAATGCGCCAGATTTTTTTGAAAGACGGCCGTATGATCCGCGCCGGCGAACAACTTTATATCCCCCACCTGGCCGATACCTTGACCCAAATTGCCCAAGAAGGGCCTGATGCAGCCCGCAACGGCCGTCTAGCCCAAGCCATCCTCGCCGACCAACAAGCCAACGGCGGCCTCCTCACCGCCGCCGACCTGGAAACCTATCAAGTACGCCAGGTTCAATCCATCCGCCTCCCCTACCACGATTACGAAATCCTGCTGCCGCCCCCCAGCTCGGTTGGCGGCGTTTTAACCGCCCTCACCCTCAAACTATTGGCCCGCTTTGATGTCGGCCAATATCGGCACGGCTCCGCGCCCCACCTGCGCCTGCTCTACGAAGCGATGGCCGCCACCACTCGCGCCCGCCATCATTGGGATCAATGGAGCGACGAGATGCCCGCCGACAAAGCGGTCGCTCGCTTTCTCAGCGATGAATTTGTGCAAATTTATGATCAAGAAGTACGCGACAGTCTCAATAAACGCCAACCCTCGCCAGCCATTCCAGAGACGCCCAGCCACAACAGCACCAGCCACATCAGCGTCGTGGACAGCGATGGATTGGCTGTCAGCCTGACCAACACCGCCGGCGAATCGGCCGGTTACGTCGTCCCCGGCACAGGCTACATTCCCAACAATATGCTGGGCGAAATAGATTTACATCCCCAAGGGTTTCATGCCCGCCCCGCCGGACAACGCATTCCCACCATCATGACTCCCACCATCGTTCTGCACAAGGGGCAAACGCGCCTGGTTGTGGGCAGCGGCGGCAGTATCCGCATTCGCAGCGCCATTTTCCAGGTTCTCAGCAATCTGCTCGATTTTGGCATGTCGCTCAAAGACGCCGTTAACACCGCCCGCGTTCACGTGGAAGATGGCGTTTTGCAATGCGAAGCCGGCTATGACGCCCAGGCCGTAGATGAATTGGAAGCTCTGGGCTATCCGGTCAACCGATGGACAAAACGCAGTATTTATTTTGGCGGGGCGCACAGCGTGTCCCGCACTGATGACGGCCGTCTTGTCGCCGCCGGTGATAATCGAAGGGGCGGGGCTGTGGCAACGGCCGTTTCCCACTAGGAGAAAACGATGAGTCACAAAACAATTGAAAAACTACCTTTCGGCCGTACCGGACACTTGAGTACGCGCACCTTGTTTGGCGCCGCCGCCCTCGGCCGCGTTACCCAGGCCGAGGCCGACAAAACGCTGGAACTGCTGCTGCAATACGGCATCAACCATATCGACACGGCCGCCAGCTACGGCGACGCCGAATTACGCATCGGCCCCTGGATGAAGGAACATCGTCAACGCTTCTTCTTAGCCACCAAAACAGAAAATCGCACCTATCAAGCCGCCAAAGATGAACTACACCGCTCTTTGGAGAGAATGCGTATCGATTCTGTTGATTTATGGCAGATGCACTTACTGGTTGAACCGGATGATTGGGAAACGGCAATGGGGCCGGGCGGGGCGTTAGAAGCGTTTGTCGAAGCGCGCGAACAAGGTCTGGTGCGTTTCTTGGGCGTAACAGGGCACGGAGTCAATGTAGCCAAGATGCACCTGAAAAGTCTGGCGCGGTTTGACTTTGATTCTGTTTTGCTGCCCTATAATTATGCCATGATGCAGAACTTGCAATACGCCGCTGATTTGGAAGGGTTGACGGCAGTTTGCCAGGAGCGGCATGTCGCCATACAGACCATCAAATCGCTCACGCGCGGCCCTTGGGGCAATAAACCGCATACCCGCGCCACCTGGTACGAACCCTTCGAGACGCAAGACGACATTGACACGGCCGTCCACTGGGCGCTCAATCGTCCTGGCATCTTCCTCAACACCGTCGGCGATATTGATCTCCTGCCCCGTGTTTTGGATGCCGCCAGCCGTTTTACGCCAATGTCCCAGGAAACCGCAGACGCGGCAATGGCAAAGCTGCATTCAGAACCGCTTTTTGTGTAAAGAGATTCACCCTCAACTCAATAGGAGCTAAAATCAGGAGTCTGCTCAGCTACCAAACATGACAAACATCACTAAATGATCATGTCTTTCACAACTATATAAACCCCGCAATGCAGTGTATGGTATGTGGAATTTATGAGCGAGAGCAACGGCTAGTAGGCACATTTTCCTCTAGCTCAATCCTCTCGCTTTTTAGGAGATAGTTTATCTTATGAGTATTAGTCGGCTAGCAAGTTCTATTCCTGAGTCGCCCACACTCAAGCTAAACGATGCTGCGCGTCGTTTACGAATCAAGGGCGAACCGGTTGTGCATCTTGGCGTAGGCGAACCTAAAAACAAAGCGCCCATTACGGCCATTTTAGGCTCCGTTGCCAAGCTGCGAACTGGCGATATCAAGTACGTTCCCACAGATGGGCTGCCATCATTGAAAAAGGCCATAATTCGGTACACAGAAGAGAATTACGGCCGTCTCGTTACCCCAGAAAACATCATCATCTCCACCGGGGCCAAACAAGCCATCTACAATATCCTCTTCAGCATCATCAACCCCCAAGACGAGGTCATCATTATGGCCCCCTACTGGGTCAGCTATCCCCAAATGGTGAAAATGGTCTACGGCATCCCCGTCATCGTCGAGCCGGAAGACGGCACCTTCCAACCCCGCCTCGAAGAAGTCGAAGAAGCCATCAGTTCCTACACCAAAGCCATCATCCTCAACAGCCCCAACAACCCATCCGGCTTTGTCTACCCCGCCGAATTCGTTAAAGCGCTCGTAGAAATCTGCGAAAAACGCGGCATCTACCTCATCATGGACGACATCTACCACAAGTTAGTCTTTGATAACACCGAAGCCGCCCCCGCCTATCGCTTCACCAACCAAGATGTGGAAAACACCCGCGTCCTTGTGGTCAACGGCGTATCTAAACTGTATGGCATGACCGGCTTCCGCATTGGCTGGGCCATCGCCCCGCGCCGCATGGTCGAAGTCTTTGCCAACGTACAAAGCCAAATCACATCTTGTCCGCCAGTCGTCTCCCAGGCCGCTGCCGAAGGCGCCCTGACCGGCATGCAAAGCCTCACCGAGAATCTACGATTGACCATCCAAAACAATCGGGACATTATGATGCAAGAATTGCGTTCATTCACCGACGTCATCGTTCCCAAACCCAAAGGAACCTTCTACTGTTTAGCCGATTTCCGCGCCTATGGACAAGATTCCATCAAACTGGCCGAATTTCTGCTAGAAAAAGCATTAGTAGTCACCGTACCCGGCGCCGCCTTCGGCATGGAAGGCTATCTGCGCCTTAGCTATGCCGGAGCTGTGAAAGATATTTTGGAAGGCGTAGAACGCATGAAATGGGCCTTAGATCCGAATGCTCCCAATGAAATTTACATTGGCGACCGGAAATTGATTAGGGATTGGCTATGAACAACATACTTCAAATAAAAACGCCGGCGGAAGCTCAAGCCTCCGCCTTAAAGAGCGATTATAGTCTGGAAAGCCACGGACTCCGCAACCAACGCAAAGTCTACTGGAATTTGCCAACCGAAGCATTATACGAAGAGATCATCTTTCGAGGCGAAGGCAAGACCACCAAAATGGGGGCGATGGTCGTGAATTCAGGCAAACACACCGCCCGCGCCGCCCAAGACAAATTTGTGGTGCGCGAACCAGAAAGCGAAGGCCACATCTGGTGGGGCGAATACAATCGTCCCATTGCTCCCGAACAATTCAACGAAGTATACAATCGCCTACAAGGTTATTTGCAAGGGCGCGATTTGTTTGTCCAGGACGCCTATGCTGGCGCTGACCCAGAATACCACTTGCCGGTACGCATCATCACTGAATACGCCTGGCACAGTCATTTTGCCCGCAACATGTTTATCCTGCCCAAAACCCGCGAGGAATACCGGCTGCATGTTCCCGACTTCACCGTGATTGCCGCACCCGATTTCAAAGCGTTCGGCGCGATTGACGGTACCCGCTCCAGCACCTTCATCATTCTCAATTTAGCCCAACGGTTGGCAATTATTGGCGGCTCTGCTTATGGCGGGGAGATAAAGAAATCCATTTTCACCGTGATGAATTACCTGCTGCCATTGGAAGGTGTGATGACGATGCACTGTTCTGCCAATCAAGGGGACGATGGCGATGTTGGATTGTTTTTCGGTCTCTCCGGAACTGGAAAAACAACATTATCAGCCGATCCTACACGCAATCTCATTGGCGATGATGAGCATGGGTGGAATGATGATGGCGTGTTCAATTTCGAAGGCGGTTGTTACGCTAAAGTCATACGCCTCTCGCCAACGGCCGAACCGGAAATTTACGCTTGTACGGAACGTTTCGGGACTATTTTAGAAAATGTCGTCTATGACCCGGTAACGCGGCTAATTGATCTGGATGATGAAGCAATCACTGAAAACACACGCGCCTCCTATCCGCTGGAATATATCGGTAATGCGCTGCCCGATAAGCGTGGCGGCCATCCCAAGAACATAATTCTGCTAACTTGCGACGCCCAGGGCGTTCTCCCGCCCATTGCCCGTTTATCGCCGGAACAGGCCGTATATCATTTTATCTCTGGCTATACTTCGAAAGTGGGCGGCACAGAAGTGGGTTTGGGCGAAGAACCAGAAATCACGTTTAGCGCCTGTTTTGGGGCGCCATTCATGGTGCATCATCCCATGTTTTATGCCGACTTGTTACAGCGCAAAATGGAACGGTATGGTGTTACCTGCTGGCTGTTGAACACTGGTTGGGTCGGGGGCGGTTACGGCATTGGCAAGCGTATCAGTATCAAATACACACGCGCTCTGTTAAATGCGGCGCTTAATAATCAATTGGCGGATGTGGATTACTATGAAGATCCAATTTTTGGCTTTGAAGTACCGAAAAGTTGCCCCGATGTGCCGGATGATGTGTTGTATCCAGCGAAAGCATGGTCAAGCCAGGATGATTACATGAATAAGTATCGCAGCCTGGCGGCCCGTTTTGTGGATAATTTCAAGAAATTTGCGCCGGAGTGTCCACCGGAAGTCAATGCATCTGGGCCAAAGTTGTAATTTCAAGGCTCGTGTTGAGCGCTAGCGCAAACGGACGATAGCGGCGATAAATTTGGAAATAAAAATCGGGACGCAGAGTTACACGGAGGACACGCAGAGATACGCAGAGATACGCAGAGAGAAGAGAGAAAAGAGATAATTAGCTGAATTACAAGCCGTTTTGGGCATAACGCATGTTTTGATGAGCCATATTGCCTCTTTTTTCTCTCTGTGAATCTTTGGGCAACCTATAATTGCCCACCCAACAATTCTTACAAGATTGTAGCCTACGGCCGTTTCCTGCGCGGGAGACGGCCGTTCTTGCTAACGGCCGTTCTTGCTCTAGTCAGCGTCCTTCAATCTGGCAGATACAAGGCCGGCCCATTTACGTCCGGGGCTATTGGTTATTCATTGATAAACAAAACGGCCGTTCCCCACCAAACAAAGTGGCAAACGGCCGTCTCAATCTAAAAAATGCGTCGTTCTTAACCGCCAGCAGCTTTGAGCGCCTTCTTGTAAGCCGACTTGGCTTTGGAATTGGCGATACGCGCCGCCCGTTTATCTTCTGGCGACATATCGTCAGTAATCTCAATCAAGGTCGGTTCAGGAATGGCGGCGACGGCTGGTTCTGCAACAGGTGCAGCGGGAGCAGAAGCGGCGGCGGCTTTCGGGTCAACCCCAGCCGCCTTGAGCGCCTTCTTGTAAGCTGATTTCGCTTTTGAATTGGCAATCCGCGCCTTGCGTTTATCGTCGGGCGCCATATCGTCGGTAATTTCGATCAAGGTCGGTTCGGGCACAGCAACGGCCGTTGCCGCCGCCGCGGGCGCGGCAGCCTCAGCGACCGGCACAGCGGATGCGCCAGCTTCCTTAGCCGCTTTTTTGGCCGCCGATTTCGCTTTGGAATTCGCAATACGCGCCTTCCGCTTGTCGGCTGGGGACATATCATCGGTGATTTCGATAACGGGGTAATCTTTGCCCGGCACTAATTCAGCGGTGGGAGCAGGAGCGGCTTTAGGCGCCGCTGGCGCGGCAACTGGAACCGCAGCGACGGCCCCGGTTTTTAAACCATCCCACCCATGATACGCGGCAATTTTAACGGCCGTAACTGGATCCTTCGCCACCCCATCCCAGGCCGTTTTTAAATCATCAGCATCGCCCAAACGGCCCACGCCCATATTAGCCCCGCGCGGCTGTTTAGCCGCCTGCTTCGCCGCCAACACACGAGCCGCGCGTAGCTGCTGCGCTATATCCGCATCAATCGGAATCTCATACCCCATCGTCAATGCCGGATCATACTTATTCGACTGCTTCTTATTCTTCATGTTTGCCTTACCAGCCTCCTGGTTATTCTGAATTGCCGCTTCATTCTCTTGAACTGCCTTGTCAATAAAAGCTGAACCTTGCGCCATCATAAGCGCAACAACTACAATCACAACAATAACGACCACAGCAATGACAAAAATCAACATATCATATTCCTCAGCAACATAATTTTGAAATTGATTGGCCGCCTTCCCTTTGCATTTAATGCTATAATTGAGTAAACATTTCACACTCGCCTTGCGAGCGACGCCGACCGACAAGCGTTCAAGTTAATCTACGCCGATCATTATACATTTTGTACCGGAATTCTCAAACAAAAATCAAGCAGGGTTTTTCCAAACTCATAAAAAATTATAGGCTCTTCGCCAATTAGTGTACCAAACGAACCGAATACACTTAGCTTGTCATTCCCGCGAAGGCGGGAATCCATGCTTTTAGAGGAGTGGATTCCT
>JANTGY010000051.1 GCA_024762695.1 Anaerolineae bacterium | reverse complement strand
TAATTTGCATATCATCGGCTCCAATTTGTCTGCGTTGGGGGAAGGGCGGTTTGGGAATACGGCCGTACTCCACGACCCGTCCGGCCATGTGATGGGAACGTATGACAAGGTGCATTTATTTGGGTTGATGGATGAGGATAAGTATTTGACAGGTGGGGACGGCCGTGCCCTCATCAAAACGGCGTGGGGCAAAACCGGATTGACGATTTGTTACGATTTGCGTTTTCCCGAGCTGTTTCGCGCTTATGCAATGGATGGCGCCAGGCTCATCTTTTTACCTGCCGAATGGCCGTATCCCCGTTTAGCCCATTGGCGCACGCTGCTGCGGGCGCGAGCCATCGAAAACCAGATGTACATTGTGGCCTGCAATCGGGTGGGCACAACAGGCGAGACAACATTTTTCGGCCATTCATCAATTATCGACCCCTGGGGCGAGATTGTAGTTGAGGTTGGCGATTCTGAATTGCTGCCGACGGCCGTCATTGACCTGGATAAAGCGGATCGCGTTCGTAGCCAGATGCCTGTTCTTTCTGACCGACAGCCGCAAGCTTATGCCCGGGAGGAGAATAAAATTTGACCGTTCCCTGGAATAGAGATTCGTCTGACCCAAGCTTAAAAACAGCCATGCCAACCTCCTTGGTTGAATGGCGCGAGCGTGTACTGGATGGGGTGCTGCGGGCCACATTCATGATATGGGTGATCGTCCTGCTGGTGGGCATTTATGGGGCCTTCCAACCAGGGCAGTGGCCGGAGCAGCGGGCGATGATGATTTCTACCGCTCTCATTTATGCGCTGGCTGGTGTGGCAATGGGGGTTATTACTTTTCATCGTCAATTGAGTTTTGGCCTGCGTTCCAGCGTTATTTTGACGACGGTGTATGCGTTAGGAGCGATTGGGGTGGCGATTGGAGGAATGGCGGGCGACGGCCGTCTTTATTTTTTAACTTTTATAACGTTAACCGCTATTTTTTACGATCTGCGGCGCAGCTCGATCGCTCTCGTTGTGAGCGTGCTTTCTATTGTGATAGTGCGGATTGTCGCCTTGACAGAACCTTATTCGTTTATTTTGGAACCGCCAGGTGAATTTTTGCCCTGGTTGATTGGCCTTTTGCTGTTTTTGCTGCTTAGTGTAGCTATGATTTTGGCGGTTGCTTTTCTAATTCGCAGCCTCGATCGCAGCTTGACCGAATCGCATCAGGAACGAAATTTTGTATCGGCGATTTTGGAGACGGCCGGCGCGATGGTCGTTTTGTTTGATCCCGACGGCCGTATCGTGCGTTTCAATCGTGCCTGCGAACAAATCACCGGCTACAGTTTTGAAGAAGTGAGTGGAAAACTTGTGTGGGACGTTTTTCTAACCCCAGGCGGAATTGACCTGACCCGCCTCGTTTTTGAGCAAGTTCAAGAAGGCGGGCTGCCCAGTTCATATGAATGCCATTGGATAACCAAAGAGGGCGAGCGCCGTCTGATTGCCTGGTCCACAACAGCGCTGCGCGACCAACGCGGAGCTATTGAGTATATTGTTAGTACAGGCATTGACATTACCGTTCATCAGCAAGCAGAAGCGGAACGGGAACGCCTGTTGGCCGCCGAGCATGAGCAGCGTTTGATTGCCGAGGCCCTGGCGGAGATTACCCTGGCCTTAACATCGCAAACTAGCCCGACGGCCGTTCTCGACGAAATTTTACGCCGGGCGCAGCGGGTTGTTCCCTTCAAGACCGCCAACATTCTCCTGCTGGAAGGCGAAACTCTGCGCAGCGTTCGTTGGCAAGGCTATGATATTTTTGGCGGCGAAGACGCCATCGCCAATTTCTTGCAGCCCCTCCACGTTTACCCCCTGGAAGAAGAAGTCGTCCAAAGTCGGACTCCTTTGGTTGTGTTGGATACCCGCCAGGAATCGCGCTGGGCAATAACTGAAGAAATGGGTTGGATTCGCTCGCATCTGATTGTCCCCATCGTTTTACAAAAGAGCGTTTTAGGCCTGCTGCGACTGGATGGAAATGTGCCCGGCGAGTTTTCCGAAGAAGATGCGCGCCGCTTGCAGCCATTGGCCAACGCAGCCGCTATCGCTCTGGAAAATGCTCGGCTGCACCAAGAAACGATGCGACAAGTCCGACGCGTGCGGCAAATCCTCGACTCATCGCGTGATGGCATTTTATTGCTTGACGCCAGCCATCGTATTGAATTGACAAACCCCGCCGCCGAGAAATATCTTGAGGCATTAGCCCATGTGGGAAACAATCAGACGCTGACCAGCCTGGGGGGGCAATCTTTGGCTAAATTGTTAGAAACGCCTCCCGACGGCATGTTATGGCATGAATTGGCTTTGGGTCGGGAGCGGCGCATATTTGAAGCGGCGGCGCATCCTCTCCGTGCGGGCACAGAAGCGCGGGGATGGGTATTGGTCTTGCGTGAAGTGACTGAAGCGCGCAAACAGCAGCAATATGTCCAGGCGCAGGAACGTTTGGCGATGGTGGGGCAATTGGCTGCCGGCATTGCCCATGATTTCAACAATATCATGACCGTCATCATTCTTTATGCTCAAATGTTGATGAAACGGGAAGAGTTTGCTTCTGGCGAAGATCAGCGCATGTCGATTATTTTCCGCCAGGCTAATTTGGCGGCAAATTTGATTGCTCAAATTCTAGATTTTAGCCGCCAGTCGGTGATGGAACGGCGGCCGGTAAACTTGGTCATTTTCTTGAAAGAATTAGTTAAAATGCTCAAGCGAACACTGCCGGAGAATATCAAGTTAGAATTGATTTTTGATGAGTCGGAATATGGGATAAGCGCTGATTTGACCCGTTTGCAACAGGCCGTCATGAATTTGGCCGTAAATGCCCGCGATGCGATGGTTGACGGCGGTACTCTTTCCATGACATTGGATACCTTGACGGTGGAATTGGGCGCAAAGCCGCCCTTGCCGGATATGGAACCGGGCGACTGGGTAGTATTGAGGGTGGCGGATACGGGCCAGGGAATTAAGTCGGAAGATTTGGCGCATGTTTTTGAGCCATTTTTTACGACGAAGGGGCCGGGACATGGCACTGGCTTAGGATTGGCGCAGGTATACGGCATTGTGAAGCAGCATGACGGCTTTGTTGATTTGAAGAGCGAAGAGGGCGCGGGCACAACGTTTACGCTCTACTTGCCATTATTGGTTTTGGCGGATGTGTTGGAGCCGGTGGTAGAACGATCGGCGATTGCCGAAGGGGATGGGGAGACGATTTTGGTGGTGGAGGATGATGAGAATACGCGGGAAGCGGTGTGCGATATTTTGCAGGCGTTAAATTATCAAGCAATGGCAGCGGCGGATGCGGAACAGGCGTTGGGCTTGTTTGAACGGTATCATGATGAGATTGCTCTGGTGATTAGCGATATGGTGATGCCGGGCATGAGCGGCTCTAAATTGTATACGCGGCTGCGGGATGTGGAGCCGGAAATTAAAATGGTTGTGGTTACAGGCTATCCGTTTGATGAAGAGGATAAGGTTTCATTAAGTCAGGGGATTGTGGCTTGGGTGCAAAAACCGTTTGTGATGGAACAGATTGCGGCTGCGATTCGGGATGCGTTGGCGGTTTAGGGAGGCTTTGAATGAAAAACCTCAGACAAACACCTGTGTCTGAGGTTGATTCGCTAAACTGAACGGCCGTTTGTTGTTACGGCCGTTATTTTTTCTTATTTTGACCGCGTGCTGTTTTCTTCTTTTTAATACGATTCAATTCGCTTTTGGAAATAAACCAACGCTTGCGTCGGACGTCGGCCAGAACTTTGCTTTTGGCTACGGCCTTATTAAATCGGCGCAGTAGTTGTTCCGGCGTTTCACGGGGTTGCAAAACTACTTTAGGCAGGATTCTCACCCCCTTGTTGAACGGTTTTGCTCAGACCTTTTAGAACAATGTTCATCTAATAATCCAGTAACAAACAGTAAAATTCTAGAATCTAAACAAGTCTTAGATGATCGTGTAAGACAATTTCCTTCTAGTGTACACTTGCGCAAGAAGAAAAGCCACCTTGTTTTCTCTCAAAATTAACACCATATTTGTTTACATCTGTCCTATATATGATTAAAATGGCTGTGCATTACCTTATGTCGCATATTGGGGCTAGCGCTATCTAAATGATGTATATTACGGGGTAGAGTGGAGCGGAAAGCGCAGGCTTGAGGAAATAAATGGCAAATAACGCACCAAAAACAGGCACAGATAAATTCGGCAGCGGCTTTCTGCCTGATTTGAATGATATTGAGCCGGAATTTATTTATCGGCCGATGCCGCAACAAATTGATATTGATTCTGCTGGCAATCGCCCGGTGTGGCGCGTGCGATTTGATTTGGCTGCAGACCCGATGCAGCGTTTAGGATTGGACATCAATGGGGAATTAATCTTTGGCCGGAATATAGAAGCCCCCAATGTGGTAGATTTGAGCCTGTTTAGCGCCGAGGAGTTGGGCGTGTCGCGGCAGCATCTCATGCTCAGGCCAACGGAAACCGACCTCTTTGTAATTGATTTAGGCAGCACCAACGGTACATTTTGTAACAGTGAAAGGGTGGATAAAAACAGCGCCTATTCATTGGTGAACGGAGATGTTTTAACGTTGGGCCGTTTACAATTGATTGTTTCTATTGTGCGTCGTCCAACTTTTAAAACATCGCTGCTTAGTCCCAGGTTGCATTTGGAAGACGCTTTGCTCCAAATTGTTAAATCAGTTACGTCGCAGCTTGATTTGGATGAAGTGCTGAATCAGATTGCTGAAATGGCAATGTCGTTGACTTCGGCTGGCGAAACGGGCATTTGGTTGGTGGATGAGTTTAGCGGCGAGCTGTTTTTGGAGGCGGAGCGCGGAATTGAAGATGAGCGCGTCCGTCGTATGCGCCTGCAGATTCGGGAGGATACGCTGGTTGGCAAGGTGATCCATACAGGTAAGCCATTACGCGCCCGCCGCCGTCCCGGCCAAGATCAGATTAAGGTGAAAACGAATTATTTGGTTGAGGCGTTGGTGTATGTGCCGATTACGTTGGGGGCGGAAACGCTGGGCGTTTTGGCGGCGGCGCATCGTGAGCCGGGTAAGCAGTTCACAGAGCGGGATGAACGGTTATTGTCGGCGATTGGCGACTCGGCGGCGGTCGCTATCCAGAACGCGCGGTTGTATGGCGCGACTGACCAGGCTTTGCAACGCCGTCTGCAAGAGCTTTCAGCTTTGAATGAGGTGTCGCGCACAGTGTCGGCTTCGTTGGATTTGGGCGATGTGTATGCTGTGTTGGCGGAGCAGGTGAATAAGCATTGGCCGGTGGAGGCGGTGCAGTTGTGGCTGCTGGACGAACGGGAGCGGATTTTGCATTTATTGGAAGCGGGGGAAGAGGGGAGAACGGCCGTACATGCGCCCCTGAATCGCGGTTTAATTGGCAAGGTGGGGGGAACGGGAACGGCCGTTTTATGCAACGATGTCCAAGCCCACCCTGATTATGATGGCGAGATTGATGGGTTAAACGGCCGTGATCCCCAATCCATCGCCTGCGTGCCGTTACGCAGCCATCGTATAGTTGGCGTTTTAGCCCTTTTCAACAAAGCTGACGGCCCCTTTGCCGACGAAGACCTGCATCGCCTTAAAGCATTTGCCAACCCCATCGCCGTCGCCATCGAAAATGCCCGCCTATTCACCGAAGTTGGCCGGCAGCGCGCCGCCATTCAGGCAACCGCCCAGGCGCTTTCCCAGCCCCTCATCATTTTAGACGAACATGGCGAAACGCTAATCTCCAACAAAGCGGCCCAAGCCATTCTCGACGCGCACATGGGTGAACTTTTCGATGCTTTTAGCAATGGCGTTGGCTCCACAACCGAAGTGGTTATTGGCGAAAAAACATACTTGTCTACAACCGAACATTTGACGGATTTAGGCACGATCATCGTTATGCAAGACATTACGTATGTCAAACAGTTGGAACAAGAACGTTCCGACTTCATGCATGCGTTGTCGCATGACCTTAAAAGCCCCTTAACCTCCATCATGGGCTGGTCGCAGTTGCTAGAGAAAATGCAGCCATTGGATGAAAAAGGATTCCGTTACGTCAGCCGAATTATGGCCGCTTCCGACCGCATGTTGGATATGATTGGGCAGCTAATGAAAACAGTCGATCAGCGTGATTCGGTGCAGTTGGCTCAGGAACCATGCGATCTGGTCAACCTGGTTGATCGGATCGTAGGCGATGTACAGGGAGCCGCGCTGCATAAATCCATTACAGTTAAAGTGCGCCACGAGGGAGAGCCGTTCCACATATTGGCAGATGTAACGCGCATGTACCACATGATTTTGAATTTGGTGGATAATGCGATTAAGTATTCGCCGGAGAATACGAGGACTGATATTTGCTTACGTTTTCGGGCGACCGGGGTCACAATTTTGGTGCAAGATGACGGGCCAGGCATCCCTAAAGCTGATTTGGATTTCGTCTTTGACAAATACTATCGCAGTAAAAAGACGGACGCCCAGCCTGGCGCGGGGCTGGGGTTGTCGGTGGTGCGATCTATTGCCGAGGCGCATGGCGGGCAAGTGGCAGTCGCCAATCTACCCGACCGGGGCGCGGAGTTTATGATTACGCTGCCCGGCAGCCTGCGGTTGGAGGCTGAATGAAGTCGCAGAGCGCAGAAATTGTTGCGGGTGGAGATGAGCATTTGTCAAGATTTGTTTTTATGTCAAATTTCTGCCAGGGAGCCGCGTTCGTGAAAATAACAGAACTTTTTAGACAATCAGGATAAAACAGTCGGCGTAATCTGCTTTGTAAGATTATGCGAACATAATAAACGCGGCTCGGTTTTGACAATCCTGGACGAACCGAATATACTCGCCCAACTAACAAATTAATATCCTTATCAGGAGCAGTGGAGGGAACGGCCCGTTGAAACTGCAGCAACCTCCCCGAAGGGGAAGGTGCTAATTCCGTCAGCATTAGCTGAGAGATAAGAGACAAATTCTGTATTTAATTCGCCTCTTGCTCTGCAAGAGGCTTTTTCTTTTTGGAGGTAACAAAAATGACATCAAATTTTATGACTGCGCCGAGCTTACTGTTTACATCAGAATCGGTGACAGAAGGGCATCCCGACAAAATGTGCGATCAAATTAGCGACGCCGTGTTGGATGCGATTATGGAACAAGACCCAATGGCGCGTGTGGCCTGCGAGACGGCAATCAAGACCGGCTTCGTCCTGTTGTTGGGTGAAATCACCACAACCGCTTTTGTAAACATGGATGACCTTGTGCGTAAGGTCGTGAACGAAATCGGCTTTGACGATAGCAGCAAAGGGTTCGATGGCAACACATGCGGCGTGCAAGTCGCCATCGCCAGCCAAAGCCCCGACATCGCTCAGGGCGTGGACACAGCGTTGGAATATCGCAAAAACGGCGACAGCGAGGCGGAGATTGACGCGATTGGCGCCGGCGACCAGGGGATGATGTTTGGTTTTGCCTGTAATGAAACGGACGCTTTGATGCCGCTGCCCATTTATCTGGCGCATAAATTGACCCAGCGTTTGGCTGAAGTGCGGCGCAACGGCACACTTCCCTGGGTGCGGCCCGATGGCAAATCGCAGGTGACGGTGGAGTACAGCTTTGGCAAACCGAAACGCATTCACACCGTTCTCATCAGCACGCAGCACGCGCCGGAGGTGGATGAGGCAACGCTCCGCGCCGCTTTGATTGAGCATGTTATTCGCCCTGTTTTGCCGGCCGAATTGGTAGATGATGCGCTGCGAATCTTCACTAATCCGACGGGACGTTTCGTTGTTGGGGGGCCTTTGGGCGACGCTGGTTTGACCGGTCGCAAGATTATTGTAGATACTTATGGCGGCATGGGCCGACATGGCGGCGGCGCGTTCAGCGGCAAAGATTGCACCAAGGTTGATCGCAGCGCAGCTTACGCTTCGCGTTGGGTCGCCAAAAACATTGTTGCTGCCGGGTTAGCGGAACGTTGCGAGGTGCAGGTTGCTTATGCTATCGGTGTGGCCGAGCCGTTGAGTGTCAATGTAGAGACGTTTGGCACGAGTGAACTCTCTTCGGCGCAGCTAGAGGCGTTGATTGACGAGCATTTTGACCTGCGTCCGGGGGCCATCATCCGCGATTTGGATTTGCGTCGCCCGATTTACCGGGCAACGGCCGCTTACGGACATTTTGGCCGCGACGATATTGAAGCGCCCTGGGAAAATACCGATAAGGCAGAAGCGCTGCGCCAATCGGCGGCGGCGTTGAGCCAGGCCGCTTGATAAAACAAGCGCGTAAACCGTAAATCATCAAACGTGAAGCGGGTGATAAATGGCCCGTTTCACGTTTTGCGTTTTTATGTCAAAATTCAGCTTGACGTTGAGGAGGGGCTACGTTAAAATTCGTAGTCTTGTGAGACCAAACTATCGAGTTTGGCCGAACTTTAAGGTGTCTTTGTGTTTGAATCTTTAGGTAACCGATTACAATCTGTTTTTGACGGTTTGCAGCGACGGGGTAAGTTAACCGAAGCGGACGTTGATAAGGCGATGCGCGAAGTGCGGTTGGCTCTTTTGGAGGCAGACGTTAACTTCAAGGTCGTCAAAGGTTTTGTCAAGCGCGTTCGCGAACGCGCGATTGGGCAGGAAGTGATGCGCAGTCTGACGCCGGGTCAGCAGGTTGTTAAGATTGTACATGATGAATTGATTCAAACATTGGGCGAACCGGGTCGTCTGAATCTGGGTTTGCAATCTCCAGCGGTGATTATGCTGGTAGGGCTGCAAGGCGCTGGTAAAACGACGATGGCCGGTAAGCTGGCTTTACATTTACGCAAACAGGGAAGACGGCCGTTACTGGTTGGGGCTGATGTTTACCGTCCGGCAGCCATTGACCAACTCCAAACGTTGGGGCGACAGCTTGATATTCCTGTTTATGATGAAGGCCCAGACGCCGATCCGGTTAAAGTGTGCGCCAACGGCGTCAAGCAAGCGGCCAAAGCCGGGATGACGACTGTCATTCTGGACACGGCCGGTCGTCTCAACATTGATGAGATGATGATGGGTGAAATCGAAGCGATTAAAGCTAAGACGGAGCCTGTCGAGATGCTGTTGGTGGCCGATGCGATGACCGGGCAAGAGGCGGTTCGTGTAGCCACAGACTTTAACAATGCCGTAAACATCACCGGCCTTATTATGACCAAGGTGGATGGCGACGCACGCGGCGGCGCTTCCATTTCCATGCGCGAAGTCACAGGTGTGCCAATTAAGTTCCTGGGGACGGGCGAAAAGCTCAAGGATATTGAGGTTTTCCACCCCGACCGGCTGGCTAGCCGAATCCTGGGGATGGGTGACATGCTCACGCTCATTGAGAAAGCGCAGACGGAAATGGATCAGGCTGAAGCGCAAGAAGCGGGCGAACGTTTGTTGAAAGGCCAATTCACGCTGGAAGATTTTCTGAAGCAGATGCAGCAGATTAAAAAGCTGGGGCCAATCGGCCAACTGATGGAAATGATTCCAGGCATGGGCAAGATGACGCAGGATGTTGACCTGACCGATGCCGAGAAGGATATGAAACGGATTGAGGCGATTATCCAGTCTATGACGCCGAAGGAACGGCGCAATCCGAAAATCCTGAAGGCCAGCCGCAAACGGCGCGTGGCCGCTGGATCGGGAACGACTGTGCAAGAGGTGAATGCGCTCCTAAAGCAATTTAGGGAGATGCAGACGATGATGAAACAATTGCGCGGTGGTCGTGGTCGAGGCGGGGGTTTAGGTAGTTTGTTGGGACGATTTTAATAATTGACAATTGTCAATTGCCAATTGTCAATTGACACTAAAAATAAGTGGAGATAGAAATAAGTTATGCTTCGTATTCGTTTAAGCCGAACTGGAAAGAAGGGACAACCTAGTTACCGTATTGTGGTGACTGATAAGAGAATGAAACGCGACGGCCGTATCGTCGAGCGCATCGGAAATTTTTACCCGCTGACCGAGGCGAATGAGTTCAAAATTGAAGAGGCGCGGGCCTTGCATTGGTTGAGCGTTGGCGCGCAGCCGTCTGACGCGGTACGCCGTTTGCTGGAAAAACAGGGTACTTTTGACCGTTTGAAGCGACTTCATGCCGGTGAAACGGCCGCAGCGTTGGTCGCTGAGTTTGAAGGTGTTGATTTGGACGCGGTTGACGCGGCGGCTGTGGCCGAAGCGGTAGCGGCTGTCATTGACGAAGAAGAATAAATCGGATGAAAGAACTCGTTGAATTCATCGTTAAATCGATGGTGGATAATCCGGATCAGGTGGCTGTTAGCGAGATTGACGGCCGTTCTTCAACCATCATCGAATTGTCGGTGGCGCAGCCCGATATGGGCCGCGTTATTGGCAAAGGCGGGCGCGTTATCAACTCTATCCGAGCCATCGTTCAGGTAGCGGCGGCTAAACAGGGGCAGCGCGTTTCGTTGGAAATAGTTGAAGATTAGTTTCACTTACCCGAAACCCGCATACCGTTTTCCGTAGCTGTTTCCCAGAGGTGGAGGCAACGGATTACCGATTACGGATCTCCGAATGAATAATAGATCGCAAGGCTCAGCAGAGAACTCTGTTGAGCCTCGTTTTTTAGTGATTGGCCGAATCACAAAGCCGCATGGCGTGCATGGCGATGTGCGCGTGATGCCGCATACCGATTTGCCGGAACGGTTTACCTGGCTGGAAACGGTGTATGTGGGTGAGACGGAGCTTCGGCCAGTGGCGGTTGAGGGTGTTCGCTTTCATGGCGAGGTTATTTTGCTGAAGTTGGCCGGTTACGACGGCCGTGAAGCGGCTGGCGTCCTGCGTGGCGAATGGCTGCTAGTGCCGGAGAGTGAAGCGATTCCGCTGGAAGAGGGGGAGTATTACCTGTATCAGCTTGAGGGGTTAGCCGTGTTTACTGATGACGGCGAGCATTTGGGCGAACTGACGCAGGTGATTGAGACGGGGGCCAACAATGTCTTTGTGGTGAAAGGGCAAAAGGGCGAGGCGCTCTTGCCGGATACGGATGAGGTGGTGCAGGAGATTGACTTTGAGAACGGCCGTATGACGGTTCACCTATTGCCTGGTTTATTGGCATGAACAGTTAGAACTACTTCCCGATGCACTTACCGCATAATTCCTCAAACCCCCCACAAGGCTCTTGACGGCTGATTTTTAGCTGAAAAACGCCGATCCTCTCATTTCCATTGGCAAGTAAAAGACGACCATCATAGCAATTGCCAATCCCAACAGTAATAAAACCCAGGGTAACTGAGCTATTGGGCTGTCCGGCCTGGATGCGGCGCGACGAGCGCGATGGCTGAGGGCATACAGACTGGCGGCTAAGCCGGTGAGGACAATTACCAATTCAATGGGATCGAGCCAGGAGAGGGGCAAGGCTGGCCCTAACGCCCAATTGGGCTGCCCCAATGCCTGAATGCCATGATCCAGCAGGAAGTTTTGGAAAACGGGAATAATTGACAGCGCGCTGCCGAGGAAATGGAAACCGCCGTAATGGGCGGCCCAGCCGGCAAAGGCCATCGGCGCGAAAGCGGGGGCGTAGCGGGCCAATGTATAGCGCAAAGGTTCAGTTCGCTTGGCTAAAGCGCGGCTGAGCCAGGCGGCGGCCAAGCTTAATCCAATCGGCAAGGCCAAATTGAGGACGGCGAATATCAAGAATAAAATGAGACCTTCGCTGTCGGTTCGCAGCAGGTTTGCCAGCCATAATTCCAGTTCGTAGACGGGCGGAACCATGCCAAAGGCGTTGCCCACCCCGGTAAAGGCAAAAATGATGATGAGCAAGTTTAAGTCCCAGCGGCGCGGCCAGGGAGCCGATGATGTTGCTTCTTTGAGCGGGCTGCGGACGGTGAGGGCGACGTTGTCGTGGGGGCAGGCGCGGGCGCAGTCGAGGCAGAGCACGCAGTCGAGGTTACTTTGGATTTGAGGAGCGAAAAGTTGTGTGCCGCAGCCCAAAGTTTGCGGGCTGCCGTTGATGCACTCTTTGCCGACGCAAGTGCGGCATATTTCGCCATCGCTGACGGTGATTTGCAGAGGCGAGATGGTAGAGCTGACGAAGTTAAATGTTCCCAGAGGGCAGACGTATTTGCAGAAAGGAGATTCGGTGAAGAGGGCTTCGAGGATGAAGGCGGCGATGAAGTAGGCGATGACGATCCAGACTGTAAGCAAGGGGCTGGCCCAGAGGTCGAGCCATTCGTAAAGCCATAAATAAATCATTAGGACGCTGATGGCGACCCATTTATTTCGCAAGCGGCGCGGCCAGCGCCAACCGGCCAGGCTGAGTTTGTGGGCCAGGGTGCGCGGCAGGGTGAAGGGACAGTTCATGCAGAATAGGTTGCCGGCGAAGAGCAAGGCGAAGATGAGGAAACCGCGGTAATGCACCCAGATGGCGACGCTGGCTAGATTTTCAGGGGCCAGGGGGGGACCGGTAAAGCCATCATAGATGAGGAGGAGAGCGGCCAAGAGGAACAGAGTTTGTCCGAAGAGCCGCCCCCATCGCCACCGTAGTAAACGGCCGATTAGGGGGGCATTGAGCAAGTTTGTCGGCGGGGCTGGGGCGTGCATGGGTTAGTTGGCGATTTCGTAGTTGAACTGCTGGCTGGCGGTACGGCCGTCTGCCAACACGACTTCTACATTTACAATCCAATCGCCGCCCATCGTCCATTCGAAGGGCATTTTGTACACGCCATCGCTGCCGCTGGAGGTTTCAGCTAAAACGGGTGTCATTCCGGCATGGCTCATGTCGCCTTTGACAGAGACTTCAGCGTCGTTGATGGGATTTCCAGCGTTGTCGGTGATGGTGATGAGCAGTTCTGTTTGGCCGACCTGGGTGGAAGCGACGGCGGCGATGATGCGGATGTCGGCGTTGTCAGTTTGTTGGCTGTTACGGCCGTTGCAAGCCGTCAGCGCCAGCAAAAGGATGAACATGACGAATAATTTGCGACTAAGTGGGGGCATGACGGAATTACATCTCCTTTTTACGATGAGATTTCAGATGCGCGGCCTGGTTTAAGAATTGCAAGGTTCTGGCGATGTCGAGAACCTGGCCGCCAAATCCTTTTTGGAACCGTTCGGCATCGCTTTTGTTCTGAAAGGCGAGGACGGTGGGCGTGCAGCAGATGGCGACGGCCGGTTCAACGACGTAAGTTGCTGCCTGTGCGTTGATGGCGTTACCGCGTAAAAAATCGGAGGCAAAAGCGGATACGACCTGATCGCCCAACATCATGAGTCCGTGCAGCCCGCAGTGGGGGCAGCAGGCACGCTGTACGACGCCATTAGACAGGTGCAGCGTCATTTGGGTTTGGCTGCGGGGCGCTGTGTGACACATGAAGCAGGTTTCGACTGGCGACGCCAGGGCTGGGGCAGGAATTGGCACGGCGCCGCCGCGTACTTTGCGTAAATGACCTTCTGTTTCTAATTGATCTAAATCGCGGTGAATGGTCATTTCAGAAACGGAGAAGGTTTGGCTGAGTTCGTGAATATGAACGATGCCATGTTCTTGCAAACGGTTGAGTATTTGTTGATGACGGTCGGCGGGCAACATATTTTTTATCTCAGAGGTCTTGGGCTAAGTTGAATAGAGGCATTATAACAAATTCTAACATGTTGTCACCTTGTTGGCTTGGCATATAATCCGCCCACGATGGAAAGATGGCGTTTTAGACGGCCGTTCGCGTTGGTCATTCCCGCTGTGTTGTTGTTTTGGTTTTTGGCCTTGAACAGTATGGTTGGCGATAGTCCAACTGTGGATGAACAGAATCATTTGGCGCGCGGATTAGCCTTTGTGCGGACGGGCGATCCCCGGCTTAGCTTGGAACATCCGCCGCTGACGAATGCACTCAGCGCACTGCCGCTGCTGACGCTGCCGGATGTGCGTTTGCCGTTGGACGACGCCAGTTGGGAACGACAGCCGCCTGATGTGTATTGGTATCGTTTTGCGGAGAAGTTGTTGTGGGAATACAACGACGACGTGACCCCAATGCTCTTTCTGGCCCGGCTGCCGATTCTGTTTTTGACATTGGGGCTGGCGTTGGTTGCTTTCCATTTTGCCCGCGAGATGTGGGGACGGCCGTCAGCGATTTGGGCTTTTTTGCTGCTGCTTTTTGACCCGAATGTGTTGGCGCACGGCCGTTACACCACAACCGACATAGGCGGAACAGCTTTTCTCTTTTTGGCGACCTATTTGCTGTGGCGTATGTGGCGGGCGGAGGGTTGGAATTGGCGCCGTTGGCTGTGGGCTGGGTTGGGGATGGGCCTGGCCTTTGGCAGCAAACTATCGACGCTGGTTTTTGTGCCGATTTTTGGCGTGATGGCGGCGCTGCCGTTGTATGAAGAAGGAACCGCAAAGGCGCAAAGGACGCAAAGGAAAGAAGGCGATCAATCTGCGTTCATCCGCGTTAATCCGCCTCCAATTTTGCAGCGCTTGGGTCAGTTTTTGACGGCCGGGCTGTTGTCCATCCTGGTAGTCTGGGCGATTTTTGGCTTTGAATGGGGGACGTTTTTCTTTCGCGGCGATGGGTTGTTGGTTGGACTAAATGGCTGGCGCGGGCCGATGCCGACATTTTGGGCGGGGTTGGAGCAAGTCTTGACTATTAGCGGCGGCGGACGGCCGTCTTTTTTGCTGGGGCATTTTTCCAACACAGGTTTTCTGGCTTATTTTCCGGTTGCCTTTGCTGTGAAGACGCCAGTAGCGTTATTAATTTTGCTGCCGGTTACGGCCGTTATTTTGCTCAAGACAAAATCTACCCGCCGACAATCGCTGTTTCTCTTGCTGCCTGCTGCATTCTATTTTCTGTTTAGTATGCAAAGCGCGCTAAATATCGGCTATCGTCATTTGCTGCCTATCTTGCCATTTTTGTACGTATTCGTAAGCGGCTTGGCGAGTATGCGAGTGGCAAGTGGCAAGTGGCAAGTCGGCAGCGGCAAGCGATTGCGCAAGACACAAGACGAAAGACGAAAGACGCATCACGTTTTACGTTTTACGTTTTACGTTTTCTTTGTGAGCCTCCTCATCGCCGATTTCGCTATCCATCCCCATTATTTGAGCTATTTTAATGTGTTGGCCGGCGGGCCGGAAAACGGCCGTAACCTCCTCATTGACAGTAATATAGATTGGGGCCAGGATTTACTCCGTTTGCGAGATTGGATGGAGGAAAACGAGGTTGAATCAGTGAAATTGGGCTGGTTTGGCACGGCCGTTCCCGACTATTACGGTATCGCCTACGAACCGCTGCCCGGCGTGGGACTGCATCAATTTTATTCGTTGTGGGGCGACCCGCCGTTTAATCCATTAGAGCCAGAACCGGGCGTATACGCCATCAGCGTTACCAGCTTGTGGGAAATGCCCTTGCCCGATGACCAAAAGTATGTCTACCCTTGGTTTCGCGCCCACACGCCGGACGATCGCGTGGGCTATTCGATCTTGATTTACCGCGTCCCTTGATTGGTTGGGACGCAGCGTTACGCGGAGGACATGCAGAGATGCGTGGAGAGAGGAGATATTATTAGCTGCTCGTAGTTAGCCACGTAGTCTTCGGAGTGGCGTCATCCAACGGTACTCCGTCGCGGAACAGCGCGACTACGTACCTTACT
>JANTGY010000050.1 GCA_024762695.1 Anaerolineae bacterium | reverse complement strand
CGTGCAGGCCGCCGATCAGGATGACGCTGTGGTCGCCGCCGCCAAAACGGATCGCTTCGATGACCCTGTTTTGCACCGAACGGCCGATTTCCAATGTTTCCGGCCCAATGTCGGGCGTTTCAGTCGGGGGCGGCGTCTCGGTGGGCGGCAAGGCGGTGTTTGTTGGCGGTGGGAGCGGCGTCTCGGTGGGCGGGGGCAAAGGCGTTTCGGTTGGCGGCGGCGTGCCGGTGATGACGACGATTTCGACGATAGCTGTTTGGGTTGGCGGGATGGGAGAAGGGGTAACGGCCGTCTCCCCATCGTCTCTGAAAAATGCAAAATACGCCCCGCCGCCCAAAACGAACAATAAAATCGGAATGAGCGCCCACAACCAGGGCCGTTTTTGGCTGGTTTGCGGCTGCGGTGGCCGGTAAGGCATAGGCCTTGTGGGGTCGGATGCCTTCGAATTCCAATCGGTGGGCGCCTCGCCTTTTTCTTCGGAGGCCAGGGCGCGTTCGATGGCTGTCGCCAATTCGCCGGCCGTCTGGTAACGGTAGTCGGGATTTTTTTGTAAGCAGATGTCTACCAGCCGGTAAGTCGGCTCGGTTAAACCGGCGCGGCGTTCTGGCAGGGGCTGCGGCGTTTCATAGACATGCTTGTGCAAAATCGCCAATGAATCGTCGGCTTCAAAGGGGCGACTGCCGCACAGCAGCTCGTACAACACCACGCCCAGCGAGTAAATGTCGGAACGGCCGTCAACCCCATCCCCACTGACCTGTTCCGGCGACATGTAGTGTGGTGTGCCGATGAGCGTGCCGGTCTGGGTTAATTTCTGGCCGGTTTGGACGGCGGCGATGCCCAGGTCAACTAGAATCGGCTGGCCGTCGGGGCGCAGCAGGATGTTGCTGGGCTTGATGTCGCGGTGCACGATCTGGGCTTCGTGCGCCACGCTCAGGGCGATGGCGATCTGGCGGATGATAGTTAGCGCTTCGGCAACGGGCATGGGCTGGCCGTCTAACGCTGTCAACTTCTCCTTCAACGATCCACCGTCGATGAACTGCATAGCGATATACGGCCGTTCGCCAGGCGTACTGCCAATCTCATAAACCTTGACAATGTTGGGATGGTCTAGCCGAGCGGCCGTACGCGCTTCCCGCCAAAATCGCTCTACAAAATCCTGATCATGGGCAAAGGCGGGCAGCATAATTTTGAGCGCCACAGGCCGATGCAAATTTTCATCCAACGCCAGATAGACGTCAGCCATTCCGCCGCGTTCAATATGCTTTTGAATTTCGTAATGGTTGATTTTTGTGCCGACGAGTTTTTCGGGATTTAACAAATCGCTCTCCTCGTATAAGATGTTCGTAGTGTTTTTATTAGAACGCCACTCCGCGGACTGCGTGGCTAACTACGAACGGTAGTCAGGTACGTAGTTGCGCTGTTTAGCGACGGCGTACCGTTTTCATCAGAACGCCACTCCGCGGACTGCGTGGCTAACTACGAACGGTCTGTCTTTAAGAAATACCTACTCCAAAGTTGTCCATACGGCTTGATCGGCTAATAAAATATAGGTTTGATCGTAATTTTCTCGGAAGGTGAAGATGATGCCGTTGGTGAAGTTTTGGATGATAAACGCATTGGCGGCCGCTTCTGGGCTGTCGGGGCTGCCTAACCGATTTTGCACGGCCGTATTCGTCGTCCAAAGCCAGCCAAAAGAGCCTTTAAGATTGTCGCCATACTCCTGATCAATCGCCTGGCTGACATCATAAACCGCGTAAGCGCCATCATAATATAAAACATAAACCAGATCGGCGCTATCGTTCCAGACGGTTAAGCCGTTAGAGAACAGTTGGTAAGCGGCAATAGCGGGCTGGCGTTCGCCGCTTAGGGGGCAGCCTAATTGGGTTTGGCGCACGGCGTAGGCTTCGGCCCATCGCAGCGCGGGCGTTTGCAGGCAGACGGCCGTTGTCGTTATCGTTGCTTCAGGCATGATTGGCGACGTAGAAGGCGTTGTGTAATCGCCCACGCCCTCCCATTGGCCGTTTGTGTGCAAGACAAATGCGCCCGCCGGCCCAATGGTGAAGATGAGGCCGTTTTCAAACTGCTGGATTTGGTTGTTGCCGCCACTCTGTTCCGGCGCGGTCGGGGCGCCCAGTTTGGACTGCCAGATGCCATTGTCGCACCACAGCGCGCCGAAGCCGAAAATTGGGCCTAAGCTGCCATACGCTTCCGCTGCTGGGCAGGAGGCGGCGGCCGGCCCGCCAGGGTCTTGCTGCTTGCTCCAGATGCCTTCGTAGTAAAGGGCGTAAACGGATGAAGGGGCGGGGTCTTTTTGCCACACCATCAGGCCGCCGTTAAATTGCTGGAAAGTGAAATCGGAATCGAGAACGGCCGTTGGGCAGCCTAGCTGCGGGCGCGTTTCCCAGATGGTTTGGAAGAAGGTGGGCGGCGGGCAGTTGACGACGGCAGGGGCGACGACGGGCGGTAAAGTTGTGTTGGTTGGGGCGGGCGGGACGGCCGTCGCCGTCGGTGTGTTGGTTGGCGTTGGCGTGGCGGTAGGCGGCGGCGTGGGCGTATCGAGTATGGTTGTGGGAATGAGGGTTTGCGTGGCTGTTGGCGGGCGGGGGGCGAGGAGATTGTTTTTTGTGGCGGCGACGGCCGTTCCTGCTCCCTGATCCTGCGTCAACCAAAAACCGCCAAAAGCCAGCATCGCCATCGCAGCAGCAGCCAAAACGGCCGTCAGCCAGGGACGGCGCTTCCGACTCGGCTGCGTGGGCGGCAAAATGGCGGCGGCCCGTTCGGCGGCGATGGCCTGATCCAAAGCCTGGCTCAGTTCATTGGCGTTTTGGTAGCGTTTGTCGGGATTATGTTGCAAACAAGTATCTACCACAGCATACGTGGCTGGCGCTAAGCCGGGCCGCGCTTTGGGCAGGTCGTTTTTCTTGGTCGGCGGACAGCGGCCCACCAGCAGTTCGTAGAGGATGACGCCCAGCGAGTAGAGGTCGGAACGGCCGTCCAGTTCCTGTTGGCTGGCGACTTGTTCCGGCGACATGTAATGGGGCGTACCTGGCGTGCGATGGCCGGGCAAGGTCAGTCGCTGGGTCGTCTCTTCGACGACGGCAATGCCAAAATCAGCCAGAACGGGGGTACGGCCGTCGCGCAGCATGATGTTGGCCGGTTTCAAGTCGCGGTGAACGATGCCCCGTTCATGAGCATGGGCCAGCGCATCGGCGATTTGTTTTGTCCAGGTAAGCGCCTGGAGGACGGAAACTGGCGTTTCCGGGTCGCGCTCCTGCAAAAAGCTGCGTAACGAGCCGCCAGGCACATACTCAATGACCAGATAGGGCTGGTTAGTGGGGGTGACGCCGCTGCTGTAAATACGAACGATTTGGGGATGGTCGAGTTTGGCTAACGCCAGCGCTTCTTGTTTGAAGCGGCCAATGATGTCTTCCCGCTGTAAGCCTTCAGGCAGCATCACTTTGAGGCAGACGAGTCGCTCCAACTTGGTATCGCGGGCCTGGTAAAGCGAAGCCATGCCGCCTTGTTCCAGAAAGCGCAATATCTGATAATGCTCAATTGTTTTGTCCAGCCACGTTGTGTATTCCATACCCCGAATCCTGGCAGGAGATTTTTGTGTGTGAATAATTATGTTCATTGTAATGGGAATGACGTGGTTGTACAAGGGGGGTTTTGAAGGAGCGGGGATTGGGGGATTTGGGGTGGGGAACGGCCACAATGCCAAACAATTTATAGTAAAATCTTGACGAAACTAGCAATCACTATCCATAAAGTCGCCAAAGAACTCCTCAATTGTTCCAGTTTCAATAATTTTCCACCCCTTTTCTGTTTTCTGGAGCGCCATATCATCCACAGAAATACAATAATAATTTGCAAAGTCAGGGCATGGTAATGTGATGGTGTAACTGTAATTTGCAAACTGATCGTTCTCAGAACCAACACCATAGCCAACACTTGAATCAAGTGAAGGCCATGAACATTTGACTGCCTCATGCTCATCCATCCATGATTCAATTTGAGGCCACAATTCGGGATCAACCAGGGATTTTGCTTTTTTCTCTTGATTTTGCATCAAAGTAAGCGTGAACATAGATGCAACACTGCCCAAGTCATTCCGGTTTAAAGAAAATGGAAGGCTTGTTAAAATGAACCATAACAGAAGGCAGCCAGCTATCAAGATTAACATGATGAACGCTAGGACAATCGTTTGTCTGTTCTGATATTTGTTAGAATCGAAGTCTGTCATTGGAAAACGCAAAAGGATAAATTTCTAAAGCCCTGAGTCTTCGCTTGTTGTCCATATGATTTTTACGGCCCCCAATTGGGCTGCCAATCGGGACGGCCGTTAAAAGTCAACTGAGTCACGTCCGAACCGTCAAGCCGCATGATGAAAATCTCGGCGTCGCCGTCGCGGTAAGAGGTGAAGGTAATCCAATGGCCGTCGGGTGAGAAAGAGGGAGCCAAATTACCGCCGCCGTCGGTGAGTTTGTAGACGGCCGTGCCGTCAATCGCCGCCAGGTAAATGTCCCGATCGTTGCGCGGCCCGGCGTAAAAGGCCAGCCAACGGCCGTCCGGCGACCAATCGCAGCGCCCGCTGATATCGGCGACGTTGGTTTCCAGCTTACGCAGCCCCGTGCCGTCGGCATTGATGATGAAATGGGCCATCCCGCCATCTAAACCAGAAGCAAAGGCCAGTTGACGGCCGTCCGGCGACCAAACCGGGTCTAAACTGGCCCAGGCAGTGGAGAGTTTGATCGGATTACGGCCGTCCAAATTGCTGACCCAGATGCTTTGTTGGCCGCTCTCGTCTACCGCCAAAGCCACGCGCTGCCCATCGGGCGAGATGGCCGGGGCGTAAATAGCGCCGATGTTGGTTGGGCCAAGTTGGCGCAGGTCGCCGCCGTCCGTATTCATTCGATAGGCCAGAAAACTGCCGCCGCGCCGCGACGAAAAGGCAATTTCACGGCCGTCCGGCGACAGCGAGGCGTAGAAATCGGTGGTGGGATTATTGGTCAGCCGGGTCTCAAAACGGCCGTCAGCATTGATGGCGCAGATGTCGTCCACTTCGTCAATGTAGCAGGTGAAGACGATACGGCCGTATGGGGCGGTAAAGGCTGGCGTGGGTAAAGGCAGCGGCGTCGCCGTTGGCAGAACCAGCGGCGTGAAGGTCGGGGCGCTGGTCGGCGTGGTTGTGGGCGCTGGCGTGTCGCTGGGGACGGCCGTCGGCGCAGCCAGCGCAGTCGTTGTGGGGGCTAGAGTGGGGGAAGGAACGGCCGTATTTGTAACATTTGCAATTGGCATGGAGACGGCCGTTGGCGTTGGATTACTGGATGAATTGTTCGCCCATAAGTTGTAACCGCCCCATCCGACCAGCAGTAAAAATACTGCGGCCAGCCCATAAAGCCAGATGGGGCGACGTTTGGCGGCTGGCGGTTTGGCAAATAAGCCGGCGTCGGGCAATGGTTTGCCAGCGATAGCCCGATCCAGCGCCGCCGTTAAGTCGGCGGCCGTTTGGTAGCGGTCGTCTGGTTCCTTTTGCAAGCAGCGGGCGACGATTGTCAACGCCGAAGGCGCTAAATCAGGACGGATTTCGTGCAATGGCGGCGGCGCGGCGACCATGTGTTGGTGGATGACGGCCAACGGGCTGTCGGCGGCGAAAGGGACTTTCCCGGCCAGCATCTCGTATAAAATGACGCCCAACGCATAGATGTCGGCACGGCCGTCAACCTCGCGTCCTGCGCCTTGTTCGGGAGCCATGTAATTGGGCGTGCCCAGCACCAGGCCGGTGCGCGTCAGTCGGGTGGCTGCCGAGCGCATGGCGGCAATCCCCAGGTCAGAAACGACCGGCGTCCCGTCGGGGCGCAGCAAAATGTTGCTGGGCTTGAGATCGCGGTGGACGATGCCCGCTTGATGGGCCGTTTCCAGGGCCGAAGCGATTTGGCGGGCCAAACGCAGCGCGTCTTCTGTTTCCAGGCGTTGGCTGCGGGCGGCCAGTTTTTTTAACTGGTCGTGCAGTGAGCCGCCATCAATGTATTGCATCGCCATGTAAGGTTGTTTAGCGGCTGTGTGGCCGGTGGAATAGACCTGAATGATGTTGGGGTGATTGAGGCTGGCGGCGATGCGGGCTTCGCGCTCAAAACGGCCGGCGAGGTCGGGGTCTTGGCTGAAACTGGACAGCATCAGCTTGAAGGCGACCTGGCGTTCCAGGTTGGTGTCCGTCGCCAGATAGACGTCGGCCATACCGCCGCGGGCGATGTGGCTTTCGATGCGATAATGGTCAATTTGACGGCCGACCAGTTCCTGTGGATCGTACATGGCGTTTATTCCTGGCACTCCATCAGTCGATTTTGCCACAGCCAGCCTTGCCCGCCCGTCTCGGCAGCGACTTCCCACCACCAGCCTACGTCGTCGGTGTCGTAGTTGATGTGGCCGGAAAGTGGGCCGCTGATGATGGTAACGGCCGTGCCTTCCGGCAAAATCAACAGCGGTTTGTTGGCGTTGACATCCGGCCCTGACCACAGGCGGGCTTTGTCGGTGACAGCGGCCGTTTGGCCTTTGGCGAGGGCGCAGATAGGAGTCGGCGTTTTGACCGGCGGCGAAGAAGTGGCGGCAGCCGACTCGCCGCTTTCACCCCATGACCAGGCTGGATTGGTGCAGTCGCCCCGCGTTGTCAGCCGCTGCAGCAGTTTGGTGTTGCGGTTGACGATCCAAATATCCATCTTGGAGCCGCCGTCTGATTGGTAATTGGAATGGAAGGCGATGCGTTGACCGTCGGGCGACCAGGCAGGCCGGGCGTTGACGGTTCCAGATGAAGTGATGGGTTCCATGTTGGTTCCGTCGCGGTTGATGACCCAGATATGGAAGCTGCCTTCACTGCTGACTTCAAAGGCCAGGCGCTCTCCATCGTGCGACCAGGCGGGGGTGGTACTGGAATTGCCTATGTTGAGGAGCAGTTGGCTTTGGGTGTCGGGCGGGGCGAGGAGGCGGATGTTGTAACGGCCGTCTTGATTGCTCTCATAGGCCACCCAGCCATTGGACGACCAGGCGGGATCGTCGTTGAAAGCGTCGGTAAATGTCAATCGGGTTTGTTCGGCGCCGTCAACGGTCATCCAATACAGTTCGCGGCTTCCGCTGCGGTCGGAGGCAAAGACAAAATGCGTTCCATCGGGCGACCAGGTTGGTTCGTAATTATTGAACGCATCATCGGTGATTTGGCGAAAATTAGAGCCGTCTATATTGCTGGCATAAATCTGCCATAACCCTGTGGCGTCGGAGCGGTAGGCAATTTGACGGCCGTCATGGGAGAAGTTGGGCACGATGCTGTTGGCTGGCTGGTTGGGCAAGGGGGATTGGAGACGGCCGTCCGGCGTACTTAGGTAAATCTGGCGCGCGCCCTCGGCGCCGCAAGCATAGGCGATCAAGCCATCGGGAGGTAATGGCAATAACGTAGGGCTGGCGGCGATTGCGATTGCAGGCGGCTCAGTGGGTGAGAGCGATGCGGTGGGGACGGCCGTTGCCGCTGTCTTTTGCGTCGCTGTCAGAATTTGGGTTGGAACGTGGTTGGCCGCCAGAATGGTTTTGGTTGGCGGGATGATTGGGCTGGGGTTTAGCGTTGGCGGCGCTGGTTCAGTGACTGGCGGCAAAACAACCAATGGCTTATCCGACTTGGCGCGCAGCCAGAAGGATGCGCCAACCGCCAAGAGGATGAGAACGGCCGTCGCCGGATAAACCCAGCGCGGCGGGTGGCGTTTCATGGGGCGCGTGGGCGTTGGCGATGAGGGGTAAGACGACGCCGCAGCCTTGGGCCAGGCGGGCGGAACAAACGCGTCGCTTTCCTCGGCCTGAATGGCCCGGTCGAGAGCTGCCGTCAGCTCGCCGGCCGTGCTGTAGCGGTTGTCTGGCTCTTTGTGTAAGCAGGCAGCGACGACGGCATAGGTTGCCGTCGCTAATTCGGGCTTGATTTGGTCAAGCGGTTCGGGCTGCTCGTAAATGTGTTGGTGCAAAACGGCCAGTGGGGAATCGGCTTCAAACGGCCGTTTCTGGGCCAGCAATTCATACAAAATAACGCCCAACGAGTAAATGTCGGAACGGCCGTCAATCTTTTGGTTTTGGCTTTGCTCCGGCGACATGTAGTGGGGCGTGCCCAAGACGGTTCCGGTGCGCGTCAGTTGGGTAGTGGCGTTTTTAACCGAGGCGATGCCTAAATCGCTGAGGAGCGGCATACCATTTTCATGCAGGAGGATGTTGGTGGGTTTGATGTCGCGGTGAACGATACCGCCGGCGTGGGCGGCGCTGAGCGCGTCGGCGATTTGGCGAATGAGGCGCAGCGCAGCGGGCGCGGTCATGCCCGCGTTTTGGATTTTGAGCCGTTTTAACTGGTCGTGCAGCGATCCGCCGCGCACATATTGCATGGCTAGATACGGCCGTCCCCCTGGAGCGTTGCCTGTTCCGTACACATGCACCATGTGGGGATGATTAATTTGGGCGGTAACGCGGATTTCACGATGAAAACGAGCCACAAATTCGGCGTCTCGGGCCAGTTCTGGTTTTAAGACTTTTAAGGCAACCAGCCGCTGCAAAGTGAGGTCGCGGGCCAAATAAATGTCGGCCATCCCGCCTTGGTCTAGATGCTTTTCGATGCGGTAATTGTCGAACTGCTGCCCGATCATGGGTTTCCTGCGTCTTGCGTCGCGCGCCCTCATGACGCAAGACGCAAGATGTATTTAGGGCGGGCACCCTTGCTCTGGCGTTGTGGATTGGATGTTGCGTTCCAGCGCCCACCCCTCAATCGCCGGGTTAGCGACGGACTGAATCTTGATAAATTGGTTGGCTAAACAGGTAGGGTCTGGCCCCAAAACGCCAATCGGCTCAGGGTCAAGTACGAAAACCTGATCGCCGTCGTTTAATACATACTCTTCCGCGGCGAATTGGTCGCAATTGCTGCCGTTAATCTGAGAATCTTGCCAGACAAAGGTGAAGGCCCCGGGGCTGACGACACAGGCGAGGTTGGAAACGGCTGGCGCTTCGGCTGCCTCTTCTGGCGGAGCGGCGTCTGGCTGGGTTGTTGGGGCGGTCGTCAGCGGCGTGGGCGTTGCCGGCGGCGGGCTGGTCGGCAGTAGGGTGGGCGTGATGGTGGGGATGGGAACGGCCGTGTTTACGATTGCGGCGATAGTCGGGCTGGGAGCGACGACGGCTGCAGTGGGTAAGGCGGTTTCCTCAGCGGCGGGCCGCATCTGCCGCCACAATGCCGACGCTCCAAAAAGGACGGTTATGACAACTGTCACCGCAATGGCTGCCAAAGCCCACAACGGCAAACGGACGCCATTGGGCGGTCGGCGCGCGCTGGTTGTAAGCGGGGCCGTTGCCGCCTCTGTCCCTGTCTCTGTCTCTCTTGGTCTGACGACAGTCGGCATGGCAACCGTTTTTTGTTCATGTTGCGCTGTCTGACTGCTGACGACGACGGCCGTGATATTATCTTTGGTTTCGGCGTTAACAGCCGCCTGCACCAGGTTTTTCGCCGCCGCCGGGGGCGAATAACCTTCCAAAATCTGCTTGATCTCTTCTTTGGAGACGACATCGTGGAGGCCGTCCGAGCAGAGCAGCAAAATATCGTCTGGCTCAATTGGCATCGGATCGGAAATGGTCAGTTCGACGGTGGGTTTGTTGCCTAGCACGCGCGTGACGACGTGGCGCAGTTCATGATGAGCGGCCGTTTCTTCGCCGATAATCCCTTCCTCTACCTGTCGCTGTACCCAGGTGTCGTCGCGTGTGAGCTGCGTCAATTCGCCATCGCGCAGTAAATAGGCCCGCGCATCCCCGGCGTGGAGGATGAGACGTTGGTTTTGGTCGTGAACGGCCGTCACCACTGTACAGCCCATTTTCCCCTCGTTTCGTTCCTGCGCCTTGTCATAAATTGCCATATTGGCTTGCTCGGCCGCGTGGCGCAGCGCCACCGCCGCCGATTCGCCTACCTGTCGCGTTTGGTAATACAAATCATGGATGATCTGGACCGCCAACTGCGACGCTTCAGCGCCGTGTTCTTGGCCGCCTACGCCGTCGGCCACGACGTAAATGCGGCCTAGCTCGGTTGGCGCGGCCGGGTCGGGCAGCATGAAAGAGTCTTGATTATTCCGGCGTATCGGCCCCTTATCGGTTGCGCCTCCGGCGGTATCTTGCGGCAAGGGGGTGGAAATGCGGGTTTTGTCGTCGGATGGATTCATAGGTGTTAGCCTGATGTTTGTAAAGCGGCTTTAACGATGGCCTGAGCTTCGGTTTGAATTTGTCGTAAATGTTCGGCCCCTTTGAAGCTTTCGGCATAAATTTTGTAAATATCTTCGGTGCCAGACGGCCGTGCCGCAAACCAGCCATTCTCCGTCGCCACTTTTAACCCGCCGATGGCCGCGCCGTTGCCGGGCGCGTGGGTGAGTTTGGCCGTAATCGGTTCGCCGGCCAATTCGGCGGCGGCGACCATGTCCGGCGACAGGTTTTTGAGGATTGCTTTTTGTTCGCGGTTGGCGGGGGCGGTGTCGCGTTCGTAAACGGGACGGCCGTACTTCTCTTCCAGTTCGCTATAAAGTTGGGCGGGGTCTTTGCCGGTAACGGCCGTCATTTCCGCCGCCAACAAGTCCATGATAATGCCATCTTTGTCCGTCGTCCAGACTGTGCCGTCGTGACGCAGGAACGAGGCGCCGGCGCTCTCTTCGCCGCCGAAGCCGTAGGAGCCGTCAATCAGCCCGTCTACAAACCATTTGAAGCCAACGGGCACTTCGGCCAGTTTAATGCCTTGCCCGGCGGCGACGCGATCAATCATGGAACTGGAGACGAGGGTTTTGCCGATGGCGGCGTTGGGGTTCCAGTTGGGGCGGTGTTGGAAGAGGTAGGAAACGGCCGTTGCCAGATAATGATTGGGATTCATCAATCCCGACCGGGTCACAATACCATGCCGATCGTAATCGGGATCGTTGCCAAACGCGATGTCGAAGCGGTCTTTCAGGCCAATCAAGCTGGCCATCGCATAAGGCGACGAGCAGTCCATCCGAATTTTGCCATCCTTATCCACGGTCATAAACGAGAATGTGGGGTCAACATGGCGATTAACCAGTTCCAAATCAAGCCCGTACATTTCGGCGATGGGGTCCCAATAATCAATCCCCGCGCCGCCCATCGGGTCTACGCCAATCTTGAGATTGGCGCCGGCAATCGCCTCCATGTTGATGATATTTTTCAAATCGGCCACGTAGGGCGCGATGTAGTCGTATTCTTGCGTTGTCTCGGCCCGTAAGGCACGCGCCAGCGGCATCCGCTTGACTGCTTTCAAGCCATCGCGCATGATTGCGTTGGCCCGATCTTGAATCTGCTGCGTGGTCGCCGTGCCGGCGGGGCCGCCGGCGGGCGGATTGTACTTAAATCCGCCATCGTCAGGCGGGTTGTGGGAGGGGGTAATGACGACGCCGTCGGCGAATCCGGATGCCTTACCGCGATTGAAGGTGAGGATGGCGTGGGAGATGGCTGGCGTGGGCGTGTAACCCAATCCAGCTTGAATGACGATGTGGGTTTGGTTGGCGGCGAAAACTTCAACGGCCGTTGCCAAAGCCGGTTCCGACAACGCATGGGTATCCATGCCAATGTACAAGGGGCCGGAGATGCCCTGTTCTTGCCGCAGTTCAACGATAGCCTGGCAAATCGCCAAAATATGGTGTTCGTTAAATTTATTTTTGAGCGATGTGCCTCGATGCCCAGATGTGCCGAAAGCAACCTGCTGATCGGGATCGCGCGGATCGGGGCGTTGTGTGTAGTAAGCTGAAACAAGGCGAGGGATGTTGGGCAGCAGTTCGCGCGGCACAGGTTGTCCGGCTAAAGGGTGGTGGGGCATACGATCTCCTACTCTCTAAAATTTAATTTTCTGGAAACAGATATTCTTTCCCTGGTTGGAAAACATAGCCATCTGCCGTCAGTTCGGGATTGTAACGCAAGGATTCGTCTTTGAACTCTTCCCAGGAAATGCCGACGACCTGACCGTCTACGTATTGCAGCCAGGCGTCCCAGCGGCTGCCGTAAAAGCCGGTGACAGTGCGCGTCCAATTTAGGCCGCCGGCGTTGGGCGGCGGGTTAACAACGGGCACAGTTGGCGCGTCCAGAGCCAATTCCAAAGGCGTTCCATCGGCGGCGTGGGCGATGATGCTGTTGTTGGCGGTTAGCGTCGTCGGCCCTTTTTTGAATTCGTCGGGCAGTTCGGACAGTGGCTGGGGCAGGATGAGCAGGGTGTAAATGATGCGTTTGGATGGCGCCGAAACGTTGACTGAGTAGCCGGGCGAGGCGTTATTGATCCAGGTGTAAATGTACCTGACGCCAACGACGCCCTGGCTGTCCTGAAAGGTCATGTCGGGATGGGGGGGGACGAGGTCGGCGGCCGTTAAATCATACGCATTGTCAATCTTAATAAAAAAGAGGCCGTCGTGCTTTCCTTCGCCGCTCTCTGGAAATTCGCCTAGTTTAGACACATCTCGACCCACTTCCTCGCCGTCTTTGTAGACGATGGCAACGTAATCATTTAGCCATTGGCCGCTTTGAGGATGGGTGACTTTTCCGGCAAAGGCCAATTGTTGCGCGGTTACTAACACTTCGTCTAATTCCACGCTGACTTTCGTGGCGGCATCGATGAGTGCGTCTTCCTGCGTTTCGGTGCAGGCGATCAACGCCGTCAGGATTAACAAAAACAGAATGAACAAAACTCGTTGTGATTTGCCCCGTAAACTGAACATCTTTTTACCCTCCGTACACCATAAACGGCCGTCGGTAAGACCAAACTCAATCTCCTTGCAAAAGTATCACAAACCGGCTCCCTTTGCCAGTGTAAATAAAAATGCCAACCGCATGAATAACTTGTCATAAATTGTCATTCCCGCGCAGGCGGGAATCCATTTTGCTTGAATGAAATGGATGCCTGCCTACGCAGGCATGACAGCTTGTTCATAAACCTAAAAACGCCAACCGCATGATCGGCGGCTGACGTTTTGTGTTTTTTACGCAGTTTTGCAAACGCAAAAACCATAGTTATTTCAGAATGGCGGGCAGGAATACGGAATTGTCCCAAACGCTGGGCTGCTGGACGACCAGCGCCGCATCGTCCAAATACAGCGCCGTTTGCCCATTCAGGCCGTCGTTGTAGACGCCAAAATGGAGCAAAATAGTCTCTCCCACGTAGCCGCTCAGGTCATAACTGTACGCTTGCCAGGCTTGCCCATTGCTCTTATCCCAGAATAGCGTTTCGCGGATTTCGCCGTTTGCCGGGTCAAGAATGAGCAGGTATTGGGCGTCGCCGGATATGGGCGATAACGGCCGTTCAATATCATCCCTGGCAAAAAGCTGCGACTGACTGGCTTCCACCGTGTCGCTGGATACCGGATAGACCTTGAAAGTGAGCGTCGCTTCAGCCGCGTTGGCCGGAATGGCGACGGTTTGCCGCGCCGAGGCGTAGGCCAGCTTGTTGCCGTCGTTGACGATGCCGATTTGGGCGGCGCGACGGCCGTCAAAAACCACATCTTCCGTATAACTGGCCTGGTAGCGCGTCACCGGCATCTCCCAGCCGCCTTCGGCCTCAAAACGGCCGTTGATGAGAATGTCCTGCGCCGGAGTCGTGTAGCGCCAGACGCCGCTGTCTGAGGAGGCGAACACATCGCCATGCAGATTGACGACCACATCATGGAATGACGGCCGTTCCGGCGCGCTGCCCACCATCGTCCAACTCTCTCCGCCATCCCGCGAGCGGTACAATTCGCCGTCGCTTGTGGTCGTATAAACCGTGCGATCAATGGCAAACAAAGGCGAGACGGCCACATCCGTTATACGCGAGTCTGGCAGACCGGCTGTGAACGGTTCCCAATTTGCCCCGCCGTCGGTCGAACGGAAGATGGCGTAATGCAGGTCAAAACTAGCGCCGTACCAGTTAGCAACGGCGAATAGGGTCTGGTCAGTGGCGTAGGCGGGAGAAACAGCAAGCGCCTGGATGGTATGATCGTCGGTGAGGCCGGAAACGGCCGTTTCCCAATCCGTTGCCCCCGGCAATAAGCGCCAGAATCCATAACTGCCCCCGGCAAAAACTGTTTCGTCGGCCGGATAAGTGGGGGGCAGGGCGATTTGCACGGCGATACCCCGGCTGTTGGCGGGCCAATTGCCCGCTGGCAACCAGGTATTCCCTCCATCGGTCGAACGTTCTACCGCCCGCTCATAACCGGCGACAAAAACCGTCTCGTCGCTGGCAAATTGGGGCGAAAGGGCCACACTGCCGATGCTATCCGTCGAATAAACCGCTGTCCAATTTTGACCGCCGTGGATTGTGCGATAGAGGCTGCTGCCGATGCCGCGCGTCCGAATTTGGGCGGCAAACAGGGTCTGGTCATGGGCATAATTGGGCGAGATCGCCAGGTCGGTGTAGCTGGACAAGGTGGAGCCTTGCTGACCAAATGGCTGCCAAGCCACGCCGCTGCCATCGCTGCCCCAGATGCCGTGATTGTAGGTTCCGGTCAGCAGCAAATTATCGTTGGCTCCCAATGTCAATGGGTAGCTGTAGAGCGGGGCGAACCCTTCCGTTGGCTGTTTGCGCTCGCCGCTGGCCGGGTCGGCGGTCAGCAGGCGGAAGACGCCTTCATGGGTTCCCACCAACAGGGTGGGGTCGGTCGGCCAGTCAGGAGAAATAGCCAGCGAGAGCACGGCCGTTCCCCCATATCCATCCACCAAATCCCACGTCAGCCCGCCATCATCCGACCAATACAGGCCGGAATCGGCCCCGGCAAAAATCACCCCATCCGTCCCCCATTGAGGCGAGACGGCCAGCGCGTCAATGGTTCTGACCTCGGCGGCTACTGTGCGCGTGATCCAACTGCCGCCGCCATCGGTCGAGATGGAAAAATCACCCCAGCCGCCGGCAAAAAGTGTGTTGTCGGCGGCAAAATCGGGCGAAACGGCCAGCGAACGGACGGTTTCTGTCAAAATTTCTGTCCAGGTCAGCCCAGCGTCCTCCGTTTTGAACACGCCGCCTCCGGCGGTGAAGGCTGTCTGGTCGCTGGCAAAGTTGGGCGAGTAGACGATGTCGCCTGACGCGCTGGGGGTATCGTCGCGCGTCCAGGTCGCGCCGCCATCCCGGCTTATGTAAAGCGAATCGCTGTAATAGCTGGCTCCAGTCATGATGTGGCCGCTGCTGGGGAAGTCGGGAGCCAGGGCGATGGGGCCAAGCCAGCCGCCCAACCCGTCAAGATTACCCAGCCAGCGCCAATTTTCGCCGCTGTCATCGGTGCGGAAGACGCCGCCGCCAGTGGCCGCGAAGCCTATCCCGTCGCTGGCGAAGTTGGGGGAAAGGGCGTAATCGTGAACGGCCGTGCCGTTGTATGTGCTCTCATACGGATCAGGCTTTGATTCCCAGGTCAGACCGCCGTCGCTTGATTTCATAAAGCCCATGCCCCACTGCGCCCCCTGGTAGTCGGTGCGCCACTCGCCGCCCAATACGATGCCGTCATTGGCGAAGTTGGGCGAGACGACCAGGGCGTTGGCCGAGCCGCCGCGCGGCCCGCCGCCGCTCCACACGCCGGG
>JANTGY010000049.1 GCA_024762695.1 Anaerolineae bacterium | reverse complement strand
CCCACAACGTCTCCCCCCTAACCTGCGCCGACTGTTTCTCCATTCTGGAATACCTGGCTGATATTGGCCCCGGCCATGATGATTGGGAGACGCTTTTACACCGAGCCAGGCAGCATCTGGCGACCTGCCCGGATTGCCAGCGATATTATCAAAAGCGTTTGGATGAGTTGACGGCGTTAGATGAAGGAAGGTAAAGGGGCGTTTCCCCCTCCGCAGCCCTTCTCCTAAGGGGAGGAAGCCGGTTTTCACTTCCTCTGGAAAGGAAAACAAGGTTCTTATCACTCAATTAGCGCGCTAATTGGCGAATATCTTAAAACTACGGCGATGCGAAGCTGACGGAAATGTCGCGTAATGTCGATTCAGATAACAACAGCGCCAAAACGGCCGTGCCATCGCTAATCTCCCCCGCGCGTGCCATGCGTAACGCTTCATCAATGGGAAGGGGGCGGATGTCCATCACTTCGGTGGATTCATGGTTGGTTGCCCCCAGAGTGACGCCGGTTGCCAGAAAATAGTGGCCGACCTCGTTGCAGAAGCCGTTAGCGGTGTAAAATTGGCCGATTTTTTGCAGGGAAACGGCCGTTCCCCCCACCTCTTCCAACAACTCTTCCCGCGCCGCCTCTTCCACAGTTTGCCCTGGCTTTACGCTGCCCGCCGGAACCTCCCAACACCAATCGTCAACGGTATAGCGATAATTGTAAATCATCACAATCTGGCCTTCAGGCGTGACGGGCACAATCCAGACCGCGTCTGTTGTTTCCACCGTGTTGTATATTCCCGGACGGCCGTCTGGCGTGATAATTTCATCTTGCCGCACGCTGTACCAGGGGCATGACCAGACAATACGGCTCGATTTTGTTTTGTACGGATTCATATAACCTCAAGTCATCGTCTTCTTTTGCACGAAAAGTGTAATAGTCAAGAAAATGTTACACAGAGATTCGCAGAGAAAGGCAACCAGGAGGTTGCGCAGAGAGATTTAGGAGAAATCTTTGTGTTCTTCGCGCACTTTGCGGTTCAAGCTATTGTTGACCAATACACTTTTGCACGAAAAGTTATAAATTTGGGGATTTAGCATCTGCTGTCCTCGATTCGCTTCACTTGTTTGCCAAGCAAAAAAAGCGATGGTATATCATTCAATCCAGGCGATCAAACAAGAAAAATGCAAAACGGCCGTCGCTCCAGACCATGCCTAAAATAAATATCAAGATATGATTATTGCTCAAATAATCATTAGACATTATCGGGAATAAGTTACACAGAGATTCGCAGAGAAAGGCAACCAGGAGGTTGCGCAGAGATGCACAGAGAGAGTATGTCTCATCAAGGCATGAGTATGCCCGATTTAGCTTGTAATTCAGCAAATTATTTCTCTTTTCTTCCCTCTCCGCGTATCTCTGCGTGTCCTCTTTGTAACTCTGCGTCCCAAATTTTTATTTCCAATAGTGTCTATTTCAACGGGCAATATAACGCTTGGCCCGTTTTTTAAAAAGGAATTCCTATGTCAATATCAAATCCCTATTTACCTGTTGACCAACAAATCACCGGCGATGTATACACCAGTTCCGAAGCGATGGACAACCTGACCATCCTTTGCGACGAATTTGGCTCCCGCTTTGGCGGCACGCCCGGCGAAAAAATGGCCGCCGACTTTATCAAAGCCAGGCTGGAGGAGTACGGTCTGCGTAACGTCCATCTAGAGCCAATCGAATACATCGGCTGGCGGCGCGGCCAAACCAAACTGGAAATTATCAGCCCCATCCAGAAAGAAATCCCCTGCATCAGCCTGCCACACTCGCCCCCCGCTAACCTGGAAGGGACGATTGTGGATATGGATGAAGGCGCGCCGGATGATTTTGACGAACGCGCCGCTGAGATTGCCGGGAACATTGTGTTGACGACAAGCGAAGTCCGGCCCGGCAAAGTCAAACGTTGGATACACCGCAGCGAAAAATACGGCCGTGCCCTCCTCGCCGGCGCAACCGGCTTTATCTTCGTCAACCATTACCCTGGATTTGGCCCGGCTACCGGCGGCATCAGCCCCGACGAAGGCGGCGAAGCCCACATTCCCGGCATTTCCGTCGCCTACGAAGACGGCGCATTTTTGCAGCGTCTCCTCAAACGACATGGGGCCGTCAAAATCCGCATTACCAGCAGCGACAAAACAGAACCAATGACCTCCTGGAACGTCATCGCCGACTTACCGGGGAAAAAAGACGCCGACCAATTCGTCATGATCGGCTCCCATTACGATGGCCACGACATTTCCCAGGGCGCCGCCGATCCCGCTTCGGGTACAGTCGCCGTTATGGAAGCAGCCCGCGTTCTGGCAAAATACGCGGGCGAACTGCCTTACACCATTCGCTTTGCGCTGTGGGGCGTAGAAGAAATCGGCCTAATCGGCTCCACCCAATACACGCAAAAACATGCCGCTGAATTGGATAACCTGCGTTTTTATCTCAACATGGACATGGCTGGCGCGATTCCCGACAAGGGGATTGTGCTGAACAAGTGGCCGGAACTAGCCGAGTTGTTCGCCGGATGGTCGCAAGAGATGGCGTTAGAATTCGGTCTGGAGCAGTCGGTGAACGCCCATTCTGACCATTACCCGTTTTTGATGGCCGGCGCGCCAACAGGCGGCATTGGCCGGGTCAGCAAAAAGAAGGCGGGCGGGCGCGGCTACGGCCACACCCGATACGACACGTTGGATAAAGTAAATCTAACGGGGCTGCGAGAAGCGGCCGTGTTGTCGGCGCGGCTGGCATTAAGAATAGCCAGTATGGAAACCTGGCCGGTATCGCGGCGCAGTCAAGAAGAGGTTACGGCCGTTCTCGACAATCCCGACAATCGTGAAGAGAAAGCGTTATTTGACCGGGTTACTAAGTTCTATCGGCAAGCGAGGAACAAGGGTAGTAATTGGTAATTGGTAATTGGTAATTGGTAATTGGTAATTGGTAATTAGGTAATTGGTAATTGGTAATTTGATTGACGAATTACCATTCGATTCCATTCTTAGGGCGCGGCGGTCGGTTGCAAGAAATCGGCCGCCGCCCAGCCCTCAACGCCGTCTTCCATTCGCACTTGCCACCATAGAAAATCGCCGCCCGCTTTGGGGCCGTCTAATACCAGCAAAACTGAACCCTCAGGGGCAACCGCCAAAGGCGCATTACTGGCGCTGGGGCCGCCGCGTACCGTCACGCCAATGCCGTCGGTATTGAAAACCTGGGCATAATACCCCGCCGTTATCTCGTCGGGAGCCACAGCCACGTCCGGCGTAGGAACCGGCGTAAACGTGGGCATTGCCGTCGGGGCGCTAACCGCCGGCCCAGGCGATGGGGACGGACTGGGCGGCGCAGTCAAAATAATAACGGTTGGCTCCAGCGGGTTAACCGCCAGCGGCTCGCGCAGCAGAAAAGCGCGCCCAATGGACAAAGCCCCGCCAATTCCAATCAAAGTCACAATGACGCCTAATCCTAACCATCCCCAGGGAATTGGCTCCCGTTTATCAGGCGATGTTTTATTTTTTTTCTTATTTGGCTGGCGCGGGTCGAGGGGCGCTTTATATTGAGCCATGTAATCTCCAAGCTGGAGTAAGGAGCATGAGGCAGGGATTAAGGCAATGTCCCTACGCCATATTCCTCACTCCCTACTTCCTTTGTCATTTCCACAACAAGCAGGGTCAAATCATCAAATGGGGCTGCGCCGCGACAAAAATCGGTCACATCGGATGTGATATGAGCGACTAAGCCTGAAGCGGGTAAATGCCCGCCTGTAGCCATTGCTTTGGTTAGCCGCGTCGCGCCATATTGGTCGTCCGCCAGATTGACGGCATCGGTAACGCCGTCGCTGTATAGAAGCAGGCGGTCGCCGGGCAAAAGCGTGATAGTATGTTCGGTCAGCGTTAATTCAGGCAACATTCCCAAGAAACGGCCGTCTCCCGCCAACACATCCACGCCTTTGCCAGGACGATAGAGTAACGGCCGTTCATGTCCCGCCCGCACATAAGTCAAACGGCCGCTGGGTCGGTGCAAAACGCCATAAAACGCCGTCACAAATACATCGGCGGCTTTAGCCACCGCCAACATACCTTTATGCACCTCCAGCGCCGTCTGCGCCGGCGATAAAGACCGCTTGCCTTCTTGTAAAAACAGTGTGCGCGTTACGGCCATAAATAAGGCCGCATGAAAACCCTTATCAGCCACGTCGGCGATTAATAAGCCAACATGTGCCTCGTCTAACTGAAAAACGTCATAAAAGTCGCCGCCTACCTGGCGGGCGGGTTCTAGAAACGCGGCAAATGCATAATCTGAAAATACTGGCAGCGCGCCGGGAAGCAAATTACGCTGGACAACAGCCGCCAATTCTAATTCGCGTTCCAATCGCTCTTTTTCCACTAAATCGGCCTGAGCGGCTTGCAAAACATCGTAGGCTTGCTTTAACGCTTCATTTTTGGCCTGTAAATCAGCGATAGCACGGCCGTCATTCTCGCGCGCCGTCGTCAAAATCCGCTGCATCATCGTATAAGCGACAACCGGATTCGTCTCCACCAACCTATCGAAAACCGATTCCGTAATCGTCAAAACTGTCGTTGGAATCAGAGTCGTGCAAGTCGCCATGCGCGGCGAATCGTCGATCAAAGCCATTTCGCCAAACGATTGGTCGGGGCCGAGGACGGCTAACAACCGCTCCTCGCCATCCTCCAACCGCTGCGTCACCCCCACACGGCCGTCTACAATAATGAAAAACGCATCGCCAACCTCCCCCTGTCGGCATAAAACGGCCCGCGCCGGGTAAATTTGCCGTTCCGCCACCGTTCGCAGCGTATCTAACGCACGCTTGTCCAGTCCGACAAACGTCCGTTTAAGAATAAGCGTTGCGCCAGATTTCATAATCAATAGCCTCTCAACTTCACATGCCCATCAGATTGTTTTTTGATTATACCCAGAAACAGAAAACATAAAATTATTGTCACGAACTATAACCCATGCTACCATTATGTTTCCACTTTTTGGCGCGTCGTCCTCAGCGCCGCGTCTTTTTTTGTTCTACTCTAATCAGAAAGGAGAAGAAGATGAAGAACAAACCCTATTTACTGTTTATTTTAATGCTCATCCTGGGATTGGCTCTGGTCGCTTGTGGCGGAACCGCCGAAGAACCAGCGGTTGAAGAACCAGCCGTCGAAGAGCCAGCCGCGGAAGAACCGGCCGCCGAAGAACCGGCCGCCGAAGAGCCAGCCGCGGAAGAACCGGCCGCCGAAGAACCGATGGCCGAGTTTGAGCCAATGTCTGTCGCTGCGCCAAACTGCGATTACGGCGGTAAAATCAGCTCGATTGAAGCGGTTGACGAATTGACCGTTGTTTTCAATATGTGCAAGCCCGACCCGGCTTTCCTGGCGAAGGCAGCCTTTACCCCGTTTGGCATCCAACCCTCTGAATGGATCGCCGAGACGGGCGGTACAGGCGAATTGCTCGAACACCCCATCGGCACCGGCGCTTATATGGTTGAGGATTGGGTACGCGGCGATTCTGTTATCTTCAAACGATTCGATGATTACTGGGGAACCCCGGCGATTGCGGAAACGGCCGTACTCCGGTGGAACCAGGAAGGCGCGGCGCGTTTATTGGAACTGCAAGCCGGTTCAGTTGACCAAATCACCAACGTCAGCCCAGACGATTTCCAATCTGTCATTGACGATCCCGATCTGCAACTGCTGCCCTACGCAAACCCCAACGTCCTCTATCTGGCCATGACCAACACCTTTGCCCCCTTCGACGACATTCGTGTCCGTCAAGCTGTAGCCATGGGCGTCGATCGCCAACGTATTGTTGACAACTTCTACCCCGACGGCTCCTCCGTACCGGATTACTTCACCCCCTGCTCCATCCCCAATGGCTGCGTGGGCGATGCCTGGTACGACTTTGACCCCGATGCCGCCAACGCTTTGTTGGACGAAGTCTTCGGTGAAGGCGAGCGTTTCAGCACGACCATTTTCTATCGTGACGTTTTCCGCACCTACTTGCCGGAACCCAGCCTCGTTGCGGTTGAATTCCAAACCCAGCTCATGGATAACCTGGGCATCGAAGTTGACATCGAAGTGATGGAATCTGGCACGTTCATTGACGAATCTACAAATGGTAGACTAGATGGCTTTTACCTGCTCGGTTGGGGCGCTGACTACCCGCATGTAACCAACTTCCTCGACTTCCATTTCAGCGCTGAAAATCCACAGTTCGGCGATCCATTCCCGGAAATCTACGAAAAATTAGAAGAAGCCTCCACCATTGCCGATCCGGCTGAAGCCGAACCGCTCTACGTGGAAGCCAATAACGCTATCCGCGAACTGGTTCCCATGGTTCCGATCGCCCATGGTTCCGCCGCTCATGCCGCCCGCGCCGACCTGAAAGGTGTCCAGCAACGGCCGTTTGGGGCGGACTACCTCTATCTGCTCGATAATGGCACCGACACCGTCGTTTACATGCAAAACAACGAACCTATCAGCCTTTACTGCGCTGACGAGACCGATGGCGAATCGTTACGGCCGTGCCAGCAAGTCGTCGAAACCCTCCTCGACTACGCGCTTGATTCTGGCGAAACCGTGCCCGCGTTGGCAACCTCCTGCGAAGGCAATGAAGACTCCACCGTTTGGACCTGTCACCTACGCGAAGGCGTCCTCTTCCATGACGGTTCTAAATTGGATGCGAACGATGTTGTCGCTTCCTGGGCCGCCGGCATTGACGCCGCCAACCCGTATCACGTTGGCAACACAGGCACTTACGGATACTACTCATATCTGTGGGACGGCCTGATGAACGCCCCTGAAGAATAATCGTTTATTCTCCCCTAATGGATAAACCCTAACCACGTTTATCTTATGTTGCAGGACAGCGAAATTGTGAGAAATCCCAATTTCGCTGTCCCGCTTCTTTTCGTAGAAACAGGTCTTGTTCAATGATCCAATATACAATTCGCCGCATAGTGTTAGCTGTCCCCGTATTACTCGCCATCCTTATCGTCGTTTTCGCTCTTACCCGGTCTATCCCTGGCGATCCATGCAAATCTATCCTTGGAGAAAAAGCCACTGTCGCCATGTGCGAACAATTTACCCGTGACTATGGCCTCGATAAGCCCATTTACACACAATTCGGCATCTACATGAAAAACCTCCTCCAAGGTGATTTGGGCAATTCTATCCGTTTCGGCCGCCCGGTAACCCTCATCATGATCGAACGTCTTCCCCTGACAATAGAACTGGGCATGTCCGCCATGATTATCGCCTTGTTGATAGGGATTCCAGCGGGAATACTATCGGCCGTCAGGCGCAATTCGGCCATAGATGTGATGACCATGGTCGGGGCCAATATCGGCGTCTCCTTGCCCGTTTTCTTTCTAGGGCTGCTGCTCGTGTATTTATTTGCCGTTCTTCTTAAAGATACCCCCTTACAACTGCCCCCATCCGGCCGCATTTCAGCCGGCATTATCGCCAAACCGTTCTATGAGGTTTACGAAATGGGGATTGAAGAAGGAGGGCTAAAATATAATTTTTATGAATTCATTGCCAATCATTATGTTTTTAACGCCATCATTACCCGCGATTGGGAATTATTAAAGGATGTGCTGCGCCATTTGCTGTTACCGGCCGTCGCTCTCAGCACAATTCCGCTCTCGATCATTGCCCGCATGACCCGTTCCAGCATGTTAGAAGTATTGGGGCTTGATTATGTGCGGACAGCCCGCGCTAAAGGGTTAACCGAACGAAAAGTTGTGCTCAAACACGCCTTACGCAACGCGCTGCTGCCCGTCGTCACCATCGCCGGGTTACAATTGGGCGGTATTTTTAGCGGCGCAGTGCTCACTGAAACCATTTTCGGCCTGGCAGGCGTTGGCTTGAGCATGTTTGAAGCGATTACATCACGCGATTTTCCTATCGTTCAGGGCCTTGTGATTGTAATTGCTTTCATTTATGTGGCCTTTAATTTACTTGTTGATTTATCGTACGCTTTCCTTGACCCCCGCATCAGGCTGGATTAAATATTATGGCTGCTATTACTGAAATTCCAAGCGACAATATCGCTGACATTGGCGATTACAAAGCAAATAGTTTATGGCGACTAACTGTGCGCCGCCTTTTCCGTCAACGCTCGGCCATTGTTGGCATGATTATTTTGGCCGTTCTCATCATTGTAGCGGTTTTTGCTCCTCTTATTGCCCCTTATGATCCAACGGCCGTCTTAATTGGCGTTGAGGACGTAAAAAAGCGGGAAGCCCCTTGCATCCATTTGCTCGGCTGCCCCGAAGACCAACCGCAGCACATCATGGGTATTGACGGCAATGTCCGCGATGTTTTCAGCCGCATTGTTTATGGAACGCGCGTTTCGCTGCGTATTGGTCTGTTCACGGTAACAATTGCCGTTACGATGGGAACATTATTAGGCGCAACGGCCGGTTTCATTGGCGGCTGGCTAGATAACTTAATTATGCGTCTAATGGATGTTATTTTGGCCTTCCCCTTTTTCTTGTTAGCCATCGCCATCGTATTCGTATTAGGCCCTGGCTTGCAAAATGCAATGTTGGCGATTGCGATTGTTAGTATGCCCGCTTATGCGCGCGTGGTGCGAGCCACAGTGCTGTCCGTCCGCGAAACTGATTATGTGGAAGCGTCGCGGGCGTTGGGAGCCAGCAATATCCAAATTCTTTTCAGCCGTATTTTGCCCAATGCGCTGCCCCCGCTGATTGTTTTAGCCACCCTGGGCATAGCAACGGCTATTTTAGATACGGCCGCTCTCTCCTTCCTCGGTTTGGGGGCGCAGCCGCCGACGCCAGAATGGGGAACGATGCTGGGCAGCGAACGGAACCAGATTTTCAGCGCGCCGCATCTAGTCTTTATTCCCGGTTTTGCTATTTCTATCACCGTGCTGGCCTTTAATTTGCTGGGCGATGGGCTGCGCGACGCTTTAGACCCGCGTCTGGTTCATGCTGGAGTAAAATCGGATTAAGAGGGAGAAGTTACACAAAGTCTCGCAGAGATACACAAAGAGGGCGCAAAGAGATTTTCTCCATGCGCCCTCTTTTAATTAAAGAAGGAAATCGACGGTAAGCTGTGACATCTGCGCCCTATTTCTTTTTGTGGGCGCGGGGGCCGACGACGCGCTCCTCGCCTTTCACGATTCGTTTTAGATTAGGCCGTAACGCCCAGGCGACGATAACGGCCGTTACCACACCCCCCACCGGATAAGCCAACGAGGTTCCCGCCCACCAAAAACGTCCCCAAAAGAGCGCGACAATTACCCCGGCGACGGTAAGCGAGGCGACGGAAGCCATGCCTTGTAACCGCAGCACAAGGCCGCCAATGAGGATGTTGATGGGCAAAATCGGCCACCAGATAACGGTCGCCCAGCCCACATTTGGCCCGGTCCCCGCCCCGCCTTTGAATTTGAGGAAAACAGACCAGTTGTGGCCGATAACGGCCGTTGCCCCCGCCAAAACCTCAGCCCAAGGCAGCCCATCTGCCGACAACTGGCCCCCGAACAACCAACGAGTCAGCCAAACGGCCGTCGCCCCCTTCAACACATCCGACAAAAAAGTAATCAGCCCCACGCTAAATCCGGCGGCGCGCATCGAATTGGTGCCGCCCGTGCGTCCGCTCCCCACCTGGCGCAAATCAATTCCCTTGACCAATCTGACAAACAAAAAACCAAAGGGAACCGCTCCCATCAAATAGCCAACAACCCCCGCTGCAAAAAAATAGATGATGTTCATACGCCTTTCCTCTTCGCTTAAAAAATGTCCTTCAATTATGATCGAACACGGCCGTCGCACGCAAACTATCTTACGAAACGGACTGGCCCCTCCAACGCCCAAATATACTCTTCCACTTCCTCTCCGCGTCCGTTGGCAAACCCCTTGTCCTCGTCAACAACCATAAAACCGCACTTTTCCAATACCCGCTGCGAGGCGATATTGTCTTTAACCGCACGGGCATACAACGGCCGCGTTTCCACCAATTCCAACAATGCCGCCAACGCCGCCGTCGCAATCCCCCGCCCCCATTCCGCTTTGTCAATCCAATAACTGACTTCCGGCTGGCCAAACCATGAATGGCTTAAAATGCTGCCGACGAGACGGCCGTCCACCAAAACACACTTCTTCACAATGCCGTCATCAGCCAAAATCTTGGCCCAATGGGTCATAAACGCTTCTCGATCCTCTGGGTCTTTCGCGGTGAAGGCTGCCATGTAATTCGCTTCCGGATCGCGTTGAAACTCAAAAAATGCGGGCAAATCAGATTCTGCGATGTCGCGCAGGACAACATCGCCTGGGTCAGGCGCTTTTCGATACGTCATTATCTAGCCAGTGTAGCTAATCTTAAAAATAATCCCAGTCGCCCAATCAGCCACGTAAAGGCTGCCATCAGGGCCAACCGTCACATCAATTGGCGCGGCAAATCCGGTGGCAAAATTGGAGGAGCCAGAGGCGCCAGGAGCCATCCGCACCACTTTTTGCGCGCCGGGAAAAGCGCTCCACAACGTCAAAAAGAGGCTGTTGTAATAGCCGGGGAATTGATTGGCCAAATAAGCGGTAATGCCGGTCGGCGAGGAATGGGGGATAAACGTCCAGGATGGCGGCACAATTTGCACATCGGGCGGCGGGGCAAAGCAAACATCGCAATCGTACCAGGGATAGCCATGCTGTCCGCCGGGGACGATGCGCTGTAACTCTTCTGGCGGGCCGTAATCGGGCAGATTATCTGTCGCCCAAAGCTGCCCGCTGCCGTCCCAGGCAATGTCGTAAGGATTACGCAAACCGCGCGCATAGTTTTCGACTGCGCCGCCATCGGGACTGAAACGCAGGATGGAGGCCTCGTAAGGATGCAGTTCGTCTTGCGTCCCCGCCAGATCGCCAACCAGAATTTCGCCATGATCGGCCCGCCCGCCAACGCCGACATAGCCCCAGCCATCTGGCCCAAAGGCGATCCCATTGGCGGCGTGCATAGAGGCGTAGCAGCAAGGCAACCCACCGATAATTTGGCGGCTGGCTCCGCCTTGCACGATGGAAATACGCGATTCGCCGCCAACGGCCGCATTGTTGAGCCGGTCAGCCACATATAAATCGCTTGTCCCAGGTCGGAAAGCGATGCCGGTTGGGAAATTAAAGCCGCCAACATAGACCGAGGCATTGCCGGCGCTGTCTACCCGGTAAATCGTTCCCGTCTGCACGGCAACGTACAACATCCCATCGGGGCCAAAAGCCATGCTGGTGGGCGCGCCATCCACGCGGGCGAAGTAGGTGTCGGTAAAGCCGGCCGGGACGCGAATGCGGGCTTCCCAGGCGGCAGGATCATCGTTGCAGGGGTATCGGTCGCTGCACGGACTGGCTTCGTAGGGCGGCTGTTCCACGCCGCCTGGGGGCGGTGGCGGGCTGGTGGCCGGGGGACTTGTTGGCTGGGGCACGGCCGTTGCCTCTTCTTGCGGCTCTTCAGTTGGCGGTATAGGCGATGGCGGGCTTGTTTCCGTTGGTTCGGGGGTATTTGTGGCTGGTTCTGCGGTAGCTGCAGTGGTGGGAACGGCCGTTTTCGTTGGAGCGGCGGTCACTGTGGGCGGAGGCGGCTCGGTAGGCGCGTCGGTCGGCGTCTCTGTCGGTACGGCCGTGTCCGTTGGCGGAATCTCAGTTGGCTGGGCGATGGCGACGGCTGTTGGTTCAGGCGTAGGCGTGGCGACGGCCGTTTGATTACAGGCTGCGGTCAGCAAAACGAACAAAAGTAAAAAATAGCGTGATTTCATAGTTCTAACTCTTGGCGGATAGTTTTTAAGCGACGAAGCAGGGCCTGGATACGGCCGTCGGCCAACAACCCGCCCCAATTCCCATCGCCAAACCGCTCGCTGCGAACGCAGTAAGTCAGCATCGTTTTGATTTCAGCCAAGCTGGCTGCCTGAACCATGTCATCATCATACGTCATGCGGCCAGCCTCATTGGGTTTATAATTGGTATCCATCCACCAACCGTGCATAGCTAACCCAAAAAATTCCTCAACGTCGGCAGCGTAAACCGGATAAAAAGCCTCCCAGCGCTCGATAAATTCTCGGTTTGGTTCTTCGAATCCAGGCAAAAAATGCAGCAAATCGTCAATCTTCTTGATGGCATAGAACGTTTTGTCATTCATTGGACTACCGATTGTCAATTTAGGGACACAGATTAGCGCAGATAAACACGGATTTAGAGATTCGTACTATCTTTCGAGCATGAGCGTGACTGGGCCGTCGTTGTGGATTTCGACTTGCATCATCGCGCCAAATACGCCGGTGGCGACGGTGAGGCTGCGCTGGCGCAGTTTGTCGCAGAAATAATCTACCAGCGGTTCAGCATGGTCGGGACGCGCGGCATGGGTGAACGACGGCCGTCTTCCCTTCCGCGCATCGCCATACAACGTAAACTGCGACACAACCAAAACACTGCCATCCACATCAAACAAGGACAGGTTCATTTTACCTTCCCCATCCTCAAACAAACGCAGCCCAGCAATTTTATTGGCCAGCCAATCGGCTTCGGCCTGTCCATCTTCGTGGGTTACGCCCAGCAAAATAACATAACCGCGATCAATTTGGCCGACGACACGGCCGTCAACCTTCACATTAGCCGAGGACACCCGTTGAAGTAATGCTTTCATAGTTATGAGGACTGAGGGATGAGGACTGAGCGGCTCATCCCTCAGTCCTCTTTACTCATTCCTAAAGAATGCCTACCTGACTATGATCGGCCAGCGTAAGTTTGAGCGCTTTTGGTTTGATGGGCGAGCGGCTGATGGTGACATTGCTGCCAATCAAACTATCCTGAATGCGCGTACCAATATCGTTAATGCGGCTGTTGCTCAACACCATTGAATGCTCAATTTCGCTATCTTCAATCGTCACATTGTTGGCAATACTGGTGAATGGGCCAATGTAACTGTTGATGATGCGCGCCCCTTCACCAATGATGGCCGGGCCGCGCACAACGCTGTTAATAATCTCTGCGCCCTGTTCAATCGTAACGCGCCGCCCCACCTGACTGTCCCGATCCACATATCCTTCAATGGCGTACTCAATCTCTTCCAACACCAAATCGTTGGCCTCCAGCATGTCGCCGGGACGGCCAGTATCAATCCACCAGCCGCGATGAATGTAGGGATGAACCCGATAATCATGATCGACCAGCCATTGAATAGCGTCGGTGATTTCCAGTTCGCCGCGCCAGGAAGGTTTAATGCCGTCTACCGCTTTGAAGACGTTGGCGTCGAACATATAAATGCCCACCAGGGCCAAATCGCTGGGCGGATTCTTGGGCTTTTCAATGAGGCGGATGATACGGCCGTCCTCCCCCAACTCGGCCACCCCATACTGCTCCGGTTGTTCGATGCGCGTCAACACAATCTGGCTGTTCCATTCACTCTCGGCAAATTGGGCGATGAGCGGGCTGATGCCGCCCTCAATCACATTATCGCCCAGGAACATCACAAAACGGTCGTCGCCCAGAAAATCTTGCGACACTTTAACCGCGTGCGCCAATCCCAACGGCTGATCTTGCTGAATGTAGGTAATTTGCACACCCCAACGGCCGCCGCGCCCTACTGCCTCTTTAATCTTATCGGCCGTACTACCCACCACAATGCCAATCTCCGTAATGCCAGCGTCCCGAATCGACTCAATCACCCGAAAAAGAATAGGTTTATTAGCCACTGGAATCAACTGCTTGGCATTAGAATACGTCAATGGATACAAGCGCGAGCCAGTTCCCCCGCTTAAAATCAAACCTTTCATAAAATCTCCTCACATAACAAGTTCGTAGTTAGGTACGTAGTCTTCGGAGTACCGTCCGCCGTTCCGCCACTCCGAAGACTGCGTGGCTTACTACAAACGGGTTGTGTCTATTTTTGCGCATCTCCGCGCCTCCGGCCAATGCCGCACCCTGAAACGTTTACCGCTCATATTTTACATGATTTTGCGGTTGCGGGGGATATTTGTACAATGCCGGTAAAGACTTCGGGGAAAAGGATGAAACATGGAAAATGTCAATCGCATTAAAACGTTACGAGACGAAATCAATTATCATTTATACCGCTACCATGTTTTGGATGCGCCAGTCATCAGCGATGCGGAATACGATGCCCTGTATCGGGAATTGTTGGCGCTAGAAGCGGATAATCCCGAATTGATTACGCCCGAATCGCCCACCCAACGGGCTGGCGCCGAGCCGCTAGATGGCTTTGAGAAGGTCGCCCATCCCGCCCCCATCCTCAGCCTGGCCAACGCTTTTGACGCCGATGGTTTACGCGCCTGGCGAACGCGCATTGGCCGCCTTTTGCCCGATCCTGAGGCCCAATTGGATTACACGGCCGAACCCAAGCTGGATGGGCTAAGCATTGTTTTGACTTACCGCGACGGCCGTTTCACCCAGGGCGCGACCCGGGGCAACGGCGAAGTGGGCGAGGATGTCACCCAAAATCTACGCACCATCCGCAGCCTGCCGCAGCGCATCCCCGTTGACCCTGCCAGCCAATTGGCCCCGCCGCCCTACCTTGTCGTGCGCGGCGAAGTGTTTTTCCCACTGGATAAGTTTGAAGCGTTCAACTTGTCGCGGATGGAAGCGGGCGCGGCAGCGTATATGAATCCACGCAACGCCGCTTCCGGCTCGCTGCGCCAATTGGATTCGACGATTACGGCCGCACGGCCGTTAACCCTCTTCGTCTATGATTTTGTCGCCTGGGACGGGCTAGAAATCCCGCCAACCCAATGGGAACGGCTGGAGCTGCTGCGTCAATTCGGCTTCCCCGTCTCGCCGGACAGCGTCTACTGCCCCGACTTGGAAAGCGTCGTCGCCGTCTACGACGCCTGGATCGAAAAACGGAACCAAATCAACTACGAGATTGACGGCATGGTTGTCAAAATCAACGACCAACCCCTGGCCGCCAGCCTCGGTTTTGTCGGTAAAGACCCGCGCGGGGCAATTGCGATGAAGTTCCCGGCGCAGGAAAAAACGACGAAGCTGCTGGATGTACAAGTCAGCGTGGGCCGCACCGGCATTTTGGCGCCGGCGGCCGTGTTAGAGCCTGTTGAAATCGGCGGCGTCACCGTGCGCAACGCCACTTTGCACAATTACGACGAAATCGCCCGCAAAGATATTCGCATTGGCGACACAGTCATCGTCAAACGCGCCGGGGATGTGATTCCGTACATCGTTGGCCCGGTGGTTGATGTCCGCGACGGATCGGAACAGGTTATCGAAAAACCCACCCATTGCCCGGTTTGCGGCGAACCGGCCGTGCAAATCGAAGGCGAAGTGGCCGTGTACTGCGACAACCCGGCCTGCCCCGAACAGTTAGCCCGCCGCGTCGAATACTTTGTCAGCCGGGCGGCAATGGACATTGATAATTTTGGCTCCCAAACCGGCGTGCAGCTCATCGAGCAGGGCCTCATCCACAACATGGCCGACATTTACACGCTCAATCGGGATGACCTGCTGGAGTTGGAAGGGTTCAAAGACAAAAAGGTTGATAATTTGCTGGCGGGCATCGAGGCCAGCAAAGCGCAGCCTGCCGAACGCGTTTTGACAGCATTAGGTATCCGCTATGTGGGCGGCGTGGTCGCCGGGCTGCTGCTTGACGCATTGGGCAGTATTGACGCATTGGCGACAGCCAATCAGGAAGAGTTGGAAGCGATTGAGGGGATTGGACCGGGAACGGCCGTCAACGTCATCGCCTGGTTCGCCAACGAGAAAAACCAGTCCATCCTCGATAAATTACGCGCCGCCGGGCTAAATTTCGCCGC
>JANTGY010000048.1 GCA_024762695.1 Anaerolineae bacterium | reverse complement strand
ACAGAGGGTATGGCGGCGCGTTGAAGACTGGGTTTGGCAAGGCGCGCGGCGAATTGATCGGCTTTTTGGATGCTGACGGCACGTATCCGCCGGAATACTTTCCCAAATTGTGCCAGGAAGCGTTGAATGGCTCGGAATTGGTGATCGGCTCGCGCATGGCCGGGGCCGAAAGCGAGATGCCCATTACCCGCCGTATTGGCAACTTTTTCTTTGCCAATTTGCTTAGTTTGATTGGACGGCGGCGCGTGACGGACAGCGCCAGCGGGATGCGCGTCTTCCACAAGGACGTATTAGACCGCATTTACCCATTGCCCGATGGCCTGAACCTGACGCCGGTGATGAGCACGCGCGCTGTCCATGAGCACATCAAAATGGCCGAGGTGCCAATTCCGTACAGCGAACGGCTGGGCCGTTCTAAACTGAGCGTTGTGCATGACGGCACGCTGTTCTTGCAATCGATGATTTGGACGGCCTTGACTTATAACCCGGTGCGTGTTTTAGGCTTGGTAGGCGCTGGGGCTTTTGCTCTGGCCGTGCTGGTAGGCATTGGTTTGGTGATTGCCCGATTGGGTGGAACGACGGAATTGGGAGCCTGGGGCGTCGCGGCCGTTTTTACGGCATTGGTGGCTGCGGTTAGCGGCATTAGCCTCTTTGCGCTGGGCATTACCTTCAATTATATGGTCACAATTTTCCACAAACGGCCGATTCGCCAGGGGCTATTTGGCAAGCCGGTTTTCAAAACCCCGCTTAACCATCACTTTGGCTGGATGGGGCTGGTCGCCTTGCTGGGCGGCATCGTGTTGGGGCTGGGCAGCCTGGGGCTGGGCATTGGCGCCGGTTCTGGCGTGGAAGGTATTCAACGGCTGTGGCTTTATTTGCTCGTTGCCGCGATGTCCACGTTAGTCGGCATTCAGCTTATCATTTACTGGGTTCTGCTGCGGATTTTGGAGGAGTTGGGCCAGCGTGAGGCGCTGACATTAAAGGAAATGGGGACGCCGTAAGGCGCGCTTGTAAACGATTTTGGCTTTGTTCACTGGCGACGTGTGGAGATAGATGATGGATACGATTAAAACGGACGATGTTAAAGCGAATCGGAACGGCAAACGGCCGAAAACAGACGACCCCTTGCGTGAAAATCTAGGGACGCGCCGCGTGCCCAAGCTGCGCATGGCCAAGTTCCCCGACGCCGACGAGATTGTGCGGCAGGGATTGTTGGATGAAAAGCGGTCGGAAAAAGCGGTGGATATTGTGCTTGTCAACCCGCCTACGCCGGATGGCGAACTTTGGATTCGGACGCAGCACCGCGTGGGACGGCGCACCCGCGAGAATATGGTTTGGCCGCAAGTGTCGCTGGCCCAAATGGCGGCGATGCTGCACCCGCAGCATAAAATTGCCGTTGTTGACGCCAATGCGGAGCGAATGAGCTGGCCGGCCTTTGCTAAAAAGCTGGATGAATTGCAGCCCAAGTATTATCTGACTCAAGTGACGGCGCCGACGTTGGAAAACGACATGTACGGCTGTTTCCTGGCGAAGGCGCGCGGGGCGACGACGATTGCCTTTGGTACGCATGTGACGCCGATTCCGCGAGAGACGATGCGGCCGTTCCCGGCGCTGGATATGATTTTGCTGGGCGAGCCGGATTTGACGATTCGTGATTTGCTAGATCATTTGGAAGGCAAGGTTGATGAACGGCCGGATAACATCAAGAAAATTTTTGATGATCATGACCCGATGTATACGCCTTCGTTTAACGAAGATGGCAGCGTGGATTTGAGCGGCATCAAGGGGTTGGTTTGGCGTAATGGGGATGAGGTTGTGGTGAATTGGACACGGCCGTTTCTCGCCAACCTCGACGATATGCCCCTACCCATGCACGAACTGCTGCCTCTCCAATCTTACCGGATGCCCTACATCAAAGGGCCGTTCACCTTTATCGTTACCAGTCGGGGCTGTACCGCTGGCTGTACATACTGCATCAAACACGTCAGTTACCAATACTCTGTGCGTCTACGCTCGCCAGAGAACATCATGGAAGAGCTGTGGCAGCTTAAAAAACTGGGTATGGACAATATCCATATGTATGCCGACTTGTTTACCGTTAATCGGGATCAAGTGGTGGGGCTGTGCCAGCGGATGATTGACGAGGAAATCAACATCAAATGGACCTGCAACAGCCGCGTAGATTACGTGGACGAAGAGATGTTGATGTTAATGGGGAAGGCAGGCTGCCGCCTCATCTCCTGGGGTATTGAAAGCGGCAATGAAGAAATCCTGAAAAAAGCGCGCAAAGGCGCCGACCCGGCTAAAGCGGAACGGGCGCTGCGTTGGGCCAAGCAGGCGGGCATCATGAATTGGGGCTACTTTATCATTGGATTGCCTGGCGAAACGGAAGAAACCATTCAGGACACGATTGAATTTGCCAAGAAGCTGCCATTGGATATTGCTTTGTTCCATGTGGCCGCGCCTTATCCGGGGACGCCGTTCTTCTTCCAGGTGGTGGAGAATGATTGGTTCCGGCCGGGCACACGCTGGGAACACGTGGACATGGATAAGGGGACGGTATTGGATTACGAAAATCTCTCGGCGGAGCGGCTGCTGTATTGGCAAAAGCGCGCTTTCCGCGAATGGGCGTTCCGACCTGGCCCTGTTTTGACCTATTTGAAGATGCTGACTTATGATTTCCGCACGTTTAAGACAGCGTTGAATGTGGGCTTGCAGACGCTGGCCTGGCAGCGGGGGGAAGAATAAAGACAGAGATAAAGACAGAGACAGAGTGTGGCGACGATGAAGCGCACGCCGTTTGATGGGGTGTTGTTGATTTTTGCGGCAACGGCCGTTCTCGGCGTCATCGTTGCCTATGATCGGACGCGGGCAGGCATTAAGCTGGTCAACATTTTGGTCGGCATCGGGGCCTTTTACAGTTTAGCTTGGGGGCGGCGGCGCAACTTGCCCCATGTTTGGAGTGCGTTGAGCGGCTTGAGCGCCGCCATCGCCGTTTATTTTTTGCTAACGCATGATTGGCAGGCGCTGCCAGCCGACAGCGGTTTGTTGACAGGGATAGGATTGCAATGGATGGGTGTACGGCCGTCGTTCCCCTTTCCCGCCATCCATCCCAACAGCGCCGGCGGGCTGATTGCTATCTTCTGGCCCTTTCAGATTGTTTTGGGGGGGTATGGCTGGCGCAAACGGCGGCCTAAGATTTGGATGACGGCCGTGCTTTTGGTCGGCATTACCCTGATTGGCTGGTTGATGACCAGTTCGCGGGCATCCTGGCTGGCGTTTGGCGCGGCATTGGGTATTGTCGGGTTGTGGTGGTTGAGCCAACGCGCCCAGGCGGCAACGGGTTGGCCCCGCCAGCGTATTTTCATAATGCTGTTGTTTTTGATGAGCGGTTTAGTGGGGGGATTGGCTGTCGCTTTACCGGGCGGCTTGTTGGCATTGGCCGGCAGCGTACCCGGCGCCGCCACTGCCGGCAGTCGATTGGTTTTATACCGGCAAACGCTGGCCTTGATAGCCGATTTCCCATTTACCGGCGGCGGTTTAGCCGCTTTTCCCGGTTTGTATGCGCAGTACATCGCCGTCACGCCCTTTTTTCAATTTAATTACAGCCATAATCTCTGGCTCGATGTCTGGTTGGAGCAAACGCTTCTGGGCTTGCTGGCGTTGTTGGCAGTAATGGGCGGCGCCGGAGCGTTGTTGTGGCGAACGGCCGTGACGGTAGACGACTCGACACAGCGAAAAAGCCGACAGGCGTTAAATTTGTCCCGCTGGGCGTCGGCGCTGGGGCTGCTGACGTTGTTGGGGCATAGCTTGGTTGACGATGCGCTTTATGGCGGATTGGGCACGCCTTTTTTGTTCGTTTTACCGGGCATCGTTGTTCTGGCTTCACGCCAGCGCGAGGTTGAGCGATTACGGCCGTTCTCCTTTGCCGCGCCCGTATTCATTTTTCTGGCGGCTGCGCTGGCGGCGCTGACGCTGCAACCAAGCTTGCTGGGGCGTTGGTACGCCAATCGGGGCGCGGCGGCGATGGCCCGTATAGAGTTACAAGATTGGCCGACGCAGATATGGGACGACGGCCGTTACGCCGCGCAATTGGCTCCGGCGCAGGCATTTTTGCAACGGGCAATTGCCATTCAACCGGCCAATCGCACGGCGCAGAGCCGGTTAGGATTGATTGCTTTAGCGAAACGCGATTTTGAAACGGCCGTGACCCATTTGCAAATCGCCCATGACCGCGATCCTGACCATCGCGGTATTGCCAAATCGCTGGGATACAGTTATGTTTGGACAGGCGATTTAGGCCGGGCGGCAGACCTGTTGGCCGATATCCCCGAAGCGCGGCGAGAAATGAAAGCGTATGTCCATTGGTGGAACGAACAAGGACGGCCCGATTTGGCGGCTTTGGCCGATGCTCAAGCCGCAGCGATGGCGGCTAAATAACTCGATATGAATAGAATGCGGACATTATTATTTGGATTAGGGTTGGCTCTAATAGTGGGATTAGGCGGCGCAGCTTTGCGGACGGCCGTTCCTGCGGTCGCTCAATCGGATGACGTTTGGGCGCCGCCGGTAAATGTTTCCCAGTCCGGTTCAGCCGTCGATCCGGCTTTGGCTGTTGACGCCCAGGGCGGGCTGCATGTGCTGTGGCAAAACCCATCGGCAGGCTTTGTTTACAGCCAGGGCGACGGCCAGACGTGGAGTGAACCGTTGTCGCTGCGCCTGCCGTTTGCGGAACCGCCATTTTTCTTGCCCGGCAATGAAGATTTTGCCGGATTTTATGCGCCGCAGTGGGTGATTGACGCCGCTGGTTTGGCGCACGGGTTCTGGATTAACGCGGAGCGCAATTTATTGTACAGCCGCGCCCCATTGGCGACGATTGCCGATCAGGCAAGTTGGACGTTCCCGGTTGTTTTGGCGGAGTCGGCGACGGCGTTCGATGTGCTGATTGATGAGAACGGCCGTTTCCACCTCGCCTATATTCGTCCCCAACAAACGGCTCCGTTCCCGGCCGGGGTCTATTATCGTAATTCTGACAGCGGCGGCGTTGAGTGGAGCGCGGCCGTCTCGCCGTACTACTCCCAATATCTTTCCGCGCCATCTGACAGCGCCCATATTTCATTGGCTGTCGCGGACGGCGCGGTATTTTTGGGCTGGGATAATCGTCTGCTTGATGCGGTATTTGCCGTTCGCTCCGGCGATGGCGGGGCGACATGGGACGAACCGATTACGATGGACAGCCGCGCTCCAGAAGATGATCCGGAGGCTGTTGGCCCGTCCTCCATGCAGGTCATAGCCGTTGGCGAGACGGTTCATTTAACCTGGCGGGCCGAGCATACGGCCGGACGCTGTACCCAGTTTCATCAAGTTTCGGAAGATGGCGGGATTACCTGGTTGGATGCGGCAACGGCCGTTGGCGATGCAACTTTAGGCTGCCCCACAGCCGGTCAATTTGTCGCGGCTAATGACGGCCTGCTCTTTTTGTTGACAACGTACAGTGGCAGCGGATTTTTGCAGGTATGGGATGGCGGGCAGTGGAGCGAACCAGATTTGCAGCCGCTTTTAGCTGGTTTTACAAACCCCACAACGTATCGTCCGGTGCAATTGGGCTGTCAGCAGACGGCCGTAACCGCAGGGAATGATTTAATTGTGGTGGGGTGCGGGCAGGGCATTGATTTTGATGTGTGGAGCATACAACGGCCGTTGGGCGGTTTAGATGATTGGTCAACCCGCTTTTTACCTACGCCGGTGTGGGCCAAGCCGCAGATGGTAGCCGCCAGTTCGATTGCCTTTATGCCGCCCGAAGTTGTGGCTGCGGGCGACGGCCGTTTACATGCCTTTTGGAGCCAACCATCGGGTAGGGAGCTGGTTGGAGATGCCGCACAGCCAGGCCGCGCTATCTTCTATTCCCGCCTGAACGCGGGGCAATGGTCGCCGGCGCGGCCTGTGATTGTTTCTCCGTCTGGGAAAACTGACCAACAGTCCGTCGTCGCCGATGCGGATGGCAATCTATTCGTGGTTTGGAGCGGCGGCGTGTCGGGGCAGGTTTACTTTAGCCGAGCTGTGGCTGACCGCGCCTCTTCGGCGACAGAGTGGATTGACCCGGTACCGCTGCCCTCGCCGCGCGAAGCAGGCGCCTGGCCGGACATAGCTGTAGACGAGCGTGGAACGCTTTATGTGGCTTACGCCATCCCGTTAAACGAGAATCGCGGCATTTATTTGACCCAATCTGACGATGGGGGCGATAGTTGGTCGGAGCCGGCCCTTGTTTTTGACGGCGTAGCCAGCGGCTGGCCGATGGTTGGGGCGCCCAAACTGGCTTTGACGACTACCGGCAATTTGCATTTGTTGTGGTCGCGCCAATCGCTGCCAGGCGGAATTGGCCCGCAGGCTTTATTATATGCCCGTTCGGAAGATGGCGGCCTAAATTGGACGCGTGCGGCCGAGGCGATTTGGCAGCCGGCTGTTTGGAGTGAATTGGTTGCGGTTGGCGAACGGGAATTGCACCAAACGTGGCTGGCCTGGCAAGACGGCCGTTTGGCTTTGTTCTATCAGCATTCCATAGACGACGGCTTGACCTGGAGTGTGCCCGACAGCGTATTTAGCCCCGATGCAGTTGGCGGATCGGCCATATTGATAAGCGCGGCCGATGGCCCCCATATTTTGCAATTAGCTCGCAGCGTGGTCGATGGGCAGCAGATGTTGTTGGAATGGTTGTGGGATGGCGCTCAATGGCGGCTGGGCGAAGGGAGCGTTTTAGAACAGGATGCGATTGAGGCGGAAGGGATTACGGCCGTTGCGGCGCCAGACGGCCGTTTGGGCGTCATTTTCGCTAATCTTTTCCTCGATGAGGTTAGCGGGCAATTGCAAAACGCCTTGTTTTACACCGAGCGTATGTGGGACACTTCAGCCGTACCAACGCCTTTGCCCGCTTTGACGGCAACGCCGCAGCCATCGCCCACACATACGCCCCCGCCGCAAATCTCACCCACGCCTACCATTGGTTTTTCCACAGATGTTGGTGCGGATGAAGGCCTTCAAGTTGGCCCTTTGAGTGTCAATGACGATGTTGATCGCCTGTTGTTGAGCGTCATTCCGGCGCTGATTATCATCATTGTTGTTTTTGTAATTGGGCTGCGTGCGGCGCGGTCGAATTAAGGTCTGCCTTAAGGGTCTTGCCGTAGTATAAACTGAGGTTTGTACTGGAATTTGTCAAAGAGCCGAGAAGATAGATGTTTGCAGGAACCCATTTGAATTTGTCACGAAATAAGAGCGCAAAACTTTCATTAAGTATGATTGCGCTGGCTATTGGTTTAGCTGGCTTGATTCTTATGGAAGTATTGCTTTTCCCAATGACAGTGGATGACGCTTTCATTTCTTTTCATTACGCTGACAATTGGGCGCAAGGCGATGGCCTGGTCTGGCACCCGGGTGAAGACCCTGTTGAAGGATATACTAATTTTCTTTGGGTAGCGCTTTGCGCGGTCGTCATTCGCCTGGGTCTGGATGTCGTGATTGTCGGTAAGATTTTGGGGATGCTTTTCAGTTTGGGCAGCGTGGTTATCCTTTCAAGAATAACGGGCGAGCTTGATCATGAAAAGCCGAAAGTGGCTGTGGCTTTGATGTTTGGCTTTAGCCCGGCGCTGGCTTTATGGGCGATCAGCGGATTAGAGACATCTTTGTATGTTTTTTTGCTGCTGATGGCTTTGTACCAATTTTTGCGGGAAGAGAATGAACACGGCCGTCCCCATTTTTCGCTTTTGTGGTTGATGTTTTTGAGCCTGACACGACCGGAAGGCGCTGTTTTGTTTGGCTTATTTGTTGCTTTGCGGCTGCTTATGTGGCGCAAACAGGGCGTATCGCGGGAGCGGTTGCGGCGCTTTGCGGGTTGGGCAATTGCTTTTGGTCTGATCAGTTTGTCCTATTTTTTCTGGCGATGGAACTATTTTGGTTACCCGCTGCCCAATACGTTTTATGTTAAGGCTCAGTTAGGGCTAGAAGCAGTGGCCAGGCAGATTGGCGTTTACCTGATTCCGTTTGCGCTGCGCACGTTCCCCTTCATTTTGCTGGCTGTTTGGGCATTGGGCCAGACAGAGCGAATTGAGAGGGGCGATTGGTATGTGACGGCTGCCTTGATGACGTTGACGTTAATCAACTTGATCTCGTCGGATTGGATGCCGGCTCATCGTTTGGCTTTGCCGCTTTTGCCGTTGATTCTTTTGTTGGCGCGACGGCCGTTAGAAATGATTCTGGTCGGCATAACGCATGGCAACTTGTCCAAGCGTCTGTCAAATTTTGCAATTTTGTTTGGTCTGGTCTGTTACATGATCGCCCCAACGCTGTATGCGGCCAATTTATACAATCGTGTGCTGGCGACCCAGATGGACATGAGCGTTTATCGCTGGGCGACCGAAATGGAATCGATTGTTGACGGTCAATATGTGAAAACGGGTCAATGGCTGAAGGAAAATGCTTCGCCAGATGCGACGGTGGTTGCCGGCAATGTGGGGGCCATCGCCTATTATTCTGACCTTAAGGTGATTGACCAAATTGGCCTGACGGATGAGTATATTGCACGCAATGGTTGGTCGGTCGAGTATTTGCTGGCGCAGGAGCCGGACTTCATTGTATTGGAATCGGATACGGCCGTTGACCTGAGCGGACAATACAGCACCGGCGGCGAGTACTTTATGCGAAACGCCGCGTTTAAAGAGATGTACGAACTGTTGTTTATTTTGGATAACGGCCGTACCCATGAAGATACATTATTTAATCACCACCTGCCGCACGCAACCTGGCTGTTTGCCCATAAAGATTTAGCCATGACGCCGGCAGCCAGCTTAAGGCCATAGGCGCAGCGGTGAATTCAATATAGCAGTGGTCGAACGGGGAAAACGGATATTTATGTTAAGTGAAAAACTAAAGGATGATGCATCCTTGTCGGTTTCCAAACAAGAGTCGACGGCAATAGAACCGCCAACCGTCTTTATCAGACCATCCAAAGGATGGGTTTCGTTAGGATTAAACGAACTTTGGGCCTACAGGGAGCTGCTTTACTTTTTTGTATGGCGCGACATCAAAGTGCGCTACAAACAAACCGTGTTGGGCGCGTCATGGGCCATCATTCAGCCATTCTTCACGATGGTTGTCTTTAGCATTTTCTTTGGCCGGCTAGCAAAAGTGCCTTCAGACGGATTGCCCTACCCAATTTTTAGCTATGCGGCGCTTGTGCCCTGGTCATTCTTTGCCAACGGCGTCAGCCAGGCATCAAACACCCTCGTTGCCAACGCCAATATGGTCAAGAAAATCTATTTTCCACGCTTGACTATGCCTATAGCGACTGTGCTGGCTGGAACGGTAGATTTTGTATTGGCTTTCCTTGTGTTGTTGCTCATGTTGGTCGTCTACGGGATTACGCCGACCATTAACGTATTGTGGCTGCCATTGTTTTTGCTGCTGGCCCTCATTACGGCGCTGGGTGTGAGCTTATGGTTTACAGCCATGAACGTCCAGTTTCGAGATGTGCGCTACGTTGTTCCCTTTGTGATTCAGTTTTGGCTGTTCGTCACCCCCATCGCTTATTCCAGCAGCCTGCTTTCAGAACCCTGGCGGACGCTTTATGGCATTAATCCGATGGCCGGCGTGGTCGAAGGGTTTCGGTGGGCATTGTTGGGGACGGAAACGGCGCCAGGGGCGATTACCATCGTGTCCGCTGTTGTGTCTATTCTTATTTTAATAAGCGGCGCGTTTTATTTCCGACGTATGGAAAAAACGTTTGCCGATGTGGTGTAATGAAGTCAATCATATGAGTAATATCGCTATTCAGGTAGACCAACTAAGCAAAGAGTATCGCATCGGGAGCGGGCAGAAGAATTACGACACCCTGGGCGAACAGGTGACGGATTTGATCAAGTCGCCGTTTCGTCGGGCGGGCAATCTGCTGCGCGGTCAGGCAACTGGCGCGGCCGAGCTAGACGAGACGATTTGGGCGTTGAAAGATATTTCGTTTTCGATTAAGCGAGGCGAGGCGGTGGGAATTATCGGCCGTAATGGGGCTGGTAAGAGCACGCTGCTGAAAATTCTCTCCCGCATTACCGATCCATCAAGCGGGCAGGCAATCATTCACGGCCGTGTTGGATCTCTGCTAGAAGTAGGCACTGGTTTCCATCCTGAGTTAACCGGCCGGGAAAACGTATTCTTGAACGGCGCTATTTTGGGGATGCGGAAGCATGAAATCGCCCGAAAATTTGATGAGATTGTCGCTTTTGCCGAAATTGAGCAGTTTATTGATACGCCAGTCAAACATTATTCCAGCGGCATGTATGTACGTTTGGCCTTTTCGGTAGCCGCCCATTTGGAGCCGGAAGTGTTGTTGGTGGATGAGGTGTTAGCGGTTGGCGATTTGGCCTTTCAGCGCAAATGCCTGGGCAAAATGGACGATGTGACCCACGAAGGGCGCACTGTGCTGTTCGTGAGCCATAACATGGCCTTGATCCAAACGCTTTGCCAGCGCGGTGTCTTTTTGCAAGATGGCCAGGTAGCTGCCGATGGCACGGTTAATGAAGCGGTGGACGCTTATTTGAAAACATTGGAGCAGACAGAAGCGCAAGACCTGGCTCAGCGAACAGACCGGCAGGGCAAAGGTGAAATTAAGTTGGTGAAGGTGGATATTTCTAACGGCCGTAATAAAAACGGCGCGACACTGGTAGCCGGCGGCCCGGCCCGGTTTGTCTTTCACCTGAACGACCTCACCCCAGACGCGGCGATGGTCATTACATTCGCTAACCATTTGGGGCAGCGCGTGGCCGTCTTTAAAAGCTACGTAACCGGCCCTGAAGACAGTTTCGCGCCTGGCGAGGGGCCGCAGTTTATTTGCGAATTCGACGAACTGCTCCTTCGGCCGGGACGATATTTCATCAACGTATTTGTGCGCGGCCGGGGCGAACGGCAAGATTCTATTGAAGCGGCCTCCTTTTTTGACGTGGAAGACGGGCATCTTCAGGGACGGCCGATTCACTTTAACCGTAATGTCAGCGTTATTATGCCCCATCGTTGGACGCTGCCTTTAAAACTTTAAGGTAAGACGGTGGGGGCCGTTCAGTAGGTCAAAAGGTCATTCCTATGTTGCCACGATTGTTTATTGGCGGAACCGGACGAAGCGGGACAACAATTCTTTACAAAGCGCTGGGCGCGCATCGTGATATTTACGCGCTGCCCTGGGAAATGCGGTTTATTGTCGATCCCGATGGGTTAATGACTTTAATCGACTCCCTGACAGACAGCTATTCGCCGCCGCGCGCCGGCGAAGCGTTATACCGTTTTGAGCGGTTGATGCGCGTTTACCTGACGACGCCGAAGCGCGGGCCGTATCCCCAATCCGATTTTGATGATTGGTTGGGCGGCTCGTTTTATCGGCAGCAGGTTGATCGCTTTATCAAGCAATTGGTTGAAGTGGAATTTGAAGGATCATCTTGGGTAATTCGGCCTGATTATGAAGGACGCCTGGTCATGCTGGCCAAACGGTTGCAAAAGGCCCGTCAACGCATCTTTCGGGAACCGGTTGTGCCCTTTGAGTTGGATTTCCCGCGTCAACCGATGAAGACGGTTAAGTATTTTTCGGATCGGCAGCAGCTTGTGGCTTTAGCCGCTGATTTGGTCGAGTCGCTTTTTATGAATGTGGCCCAGGAAAATGGTAAGCGGACATGGTGCGAGAAAACGCCGCAGAATGTGTTTCACATTCCTTTTTTATGGGAACTGTTTCCCGACAGCCGTTTTTTGCACATTAAGCGCGATCCGCGCGGCGTGGTGCAGTCGTTGACCCGGCAAATTTGGGCGCCGAGCAATATCCATGATGCGGCCGTATTTTTAAGTCATATGTTTGATCGTTGGTTTGATGTGAAGGCGGCAATTGCTGACAATGACCGCTATTATGAATTGAAATTAGAAGATTTAGCCGAGTCGACCGACGCTAAGTTGGCGGAAATCGCCGCGTTTTGCGGACTGCGCGCCGACTTTGTGGATTTGCCCGACATTCAACCGGAACGGGTGAATTATTGGCGCGAACAGATGACGGCCGTTGAGATTGATACAATCAACAATGTTTTGGGCGATTACATCGGGCGTATGGGGTATACAATTTGATTACCAGGCGGGATGAATTAACGCAAGTTGTGGATGAAGCGGGCGATGAGAAAAACGGCCGTGTCATGCCCTTGCGCGTCGCCTCCATCGCCCAGCAATCAGGTATTCGTCTGGACGACAAGGGCGGGGGAGCGATTCACGTTCGGGCAATCATCGAATTCTTGCAACAAGCCGGACACCAAGTCTCCTTCATGACGTTTGGCGATTCCATCCTGCGCGTTATGGTCACCGACGATTTGGCAGCGATGCGCCCCGTGCGTTTAGGATTAACGGGTAATCGCCTGTTTCAACTGTTGGAAAGAGCCATTCGCCGCGTTCATCAAGCGCTGCGTTTGCCATACCTGGCCTTTTTTGATAACTGGCGCTTTTACGACGCGGCCGTTCACGCTTTGCCCGGCTATGATGTGATTCACGAGCGGTTTAGCATGATTGCTGTCGCCGGGGCGCTGGCCGCGCGGCGGTTGGGTATGCCCCTGGTTTTGGAAGTGAATGCTGACTTTCTGGAAGAGACGGACAGTTTTACTGAGGAATTGAAAGGGGTGCAGCGCACGGCCGTGCGCTGGTCGTCCGCTTTTTGTTTCCGACGGGCGGCAGCAATTATTGCCGTTTCCAATCAATTGAAAGCCCATCTCGTCCGAACCTGGCAAATTCCCGCCGACAAAATCATTGTATTGCCCAATGGCGCCGATGTGGCTAAGTTCCATCCCGATGCCAGCCGAGAGGAAGCCCGGCTGCGATTGGGTTTAGATGATGCGCCAACGGCCGTATTTGTAGGCGGCTTTTACCCCTGGCACGCGCCACTGCATCTGATCGAAGCCTTTGCCGAAACCAGCCAATTAGTCCCTGGAGCGCAGCTATGCCTGGTCGGGAACGGCCCCATGCGCGCCCAGACCAAAGCGCGGGCGCAAGAATTAGGTCTGGATGGCGTTATTTTTGCCGGAGCCGTACCCCATGAGCAAATTCCCGATTGGTTGGCCGCGGCCGACATTGCCCTTGCTCCTTACGCCCCGCTCGAACGAGAATTGTGGTTTTCGCCGCTAAAATTATTCGAATATATGGCCGCCGGGAAGGCGATAGTCGCCTCCGACGTGGGCCAGGTCGCCGAAGTCATTCAAGACGGTCATAATGGCGCGCTGGTTCCAGTGGGCGACGTTGCCGGTTTCGCCGCTGCGATGGCCGAATTATTGACCGATCAAGTTAAGCGCGACAAGTTGGGGCAACGCGCCCGACAGCAAGCGCTCGCTCAGCATTCATGGCAGGCTTATGCAGACCAATTGGCAGCCATTTATGTGCAAGCAAAGCAGGAGTTAACGTGAGTAAACGGCCGTTATTTGCCCTATTGGGTCTGTTGTTGATTGCGCTCCTCTCCGGAGCGACGTTGACGCAGGCGCAGGTGCAAGAGAAGGAGTGGCGCGGACCGCAGCGGTTGTCAGGTCCCGGCGTCGAAGCGGCTGGCGAAGCTGTGATGGCTGCCGATCCTTACGGGTTGCTGCACGTGTTTTGGTCAGAAGTTGACCCGGATGATGCGTTTACGACTCTGCAATACGCTGTCTTCGACGGCGAAATTTGGTCTAAAGCAATTGATTTGCGCGTTGTGAAGTCAGCGATCGGCATTGGCTCTTATGCGGCGACTGTAGACAGCGGCGGTCAACTGCATTTGGTCTGGACAGAGGGGAATTTCGGGCCAATTTACTACATGGCTGCGCGCGCCGAAAACTCGTTATCGCTCCATTTGTGGTCAGAGCCAACCCGTATTAATGTTCCGGCCAATGAAGTGAAATTGCAAGTTGATCGCGGCGTTGTTCATTTGCTTTATACTAATTTCTGGGATCAAGAACCGGGCGTGTTTTACATGCGATCCCAGGATGGCGGCGATTCCTGGTCGAATCCGTATTGGCTTGACCCCGATATTCCGTTAACCGACGCGCCGGTTACGCCTCAATTCTTGGCCGATGGCGCCGGCGGACTGCACGCTACCTGGTATTATAAAGCGCTGGATACGGAAGGCGCGATTGGGGAATGGGTGCGATATACATATTCATTGGACGAAGGCAACACATGGTCGGATCCATTTACAATTGATATTGCCGATGAGGAGCCGGATGAACTACGCTTGCCCCATCCTGAATTGGCGATAACGGGCGATCAGGTGCATGTTGTTTGGGCGGGAACGAGCGGTACGCGACGCGAGCATCGTTATTCGCTAGATCGTGGCGTTACCTGGACGGAAACGGCGCCTATATTAGGGCATTTGCATGGTCAAGGTTTGGGTGGCGGCATGGTGACTGATGCCGCTGGCCGGATTCATTATTTTGCCCAAATTCGTTGGCCGCAGGCTGTGTATCATGTGGTTTGGGATGCGGAGCAAGAGCAGTGGAGCGAACCGGCGATCATTTATTTGTTGGCGCGGAATGACGAGGAAGGATTGAACGGCCGTTACCATGCCCACAGCGTCCGCGCCGGTATTCGCGCCGGCAACCAGTTGGTCGTCGCCTTTACTGACAATGCCATAGGGCCGCTTTATGTGATGTACCGTACCTTGGACGATGTAACCCCTTTATCGCTGGTGCCAACCCCGGCGCCAACGCCAACGCCAAATCCGACGGCCCCCGCCGCGGCAGCGGAGGCCGTCGTTCCCTTTGTGCCCGCAGCCCAAACCGAGTTTGTTGAGGGCGATGCAGCGCCCAATTTGAGCGGCCCCGTTTGGTTAGGCGTTCTTCCGGCCTTCATTTTGTTGTTGGTTTTTGTGGGCGTGCAATGGATTCGGGGACGACAATTTTTTTCTTAAGCTGGGAGGCTTTATAAACAATGCGCGGTCTGGGACGAATACGCCGATACCGAGATGTGATTTTGATGATGCAGGAACAATTTCGCAAATCGGTTTGGCGACAAATACATAATCCACAACATAGGACGCGCCCGGTATTTTTGGTTGGCTGCGGCCGTTCAGGCACATCCATGCTCGTCAGGCAGCTTGATAAATCATGGCAGGTCGAGGTGTACCATGAAGATAACCCGGCGGCTTTCAAGCAATATCGGCTGCGGGAATTTGGCGTATTGGATGTGTTGGTTGAGCGCAGCAAGGCGCCGGCCGCCGTTTTCAAGCCGATTTTGAGCACCACGCAAACGCCTTTGTTGTTGGCTCATTTTCCTGACATCCGTATTGTGTTTCCTTTTCGTCATTACAATGATGTGATTAACTCTTCGCTTAAGAAATTTGGCGTCGAAAATCGCATTAACCATATCCGCAGTTGGATGGCCGATGATTTTGGCGAGTTTGCCGTCGCGCCGCCGCCAGAGGCGACCAAAGCAATGGTTCGGCGCTTGTGGCGACCTGATTTGAATCCTGAATCGGGCGCGGCTCTATATTGGTTGTTTTACAATCAACTGTTTTATGATTTGGGTTTGGACAACGATGACCGCGCCTTTCTGATCCGTTATGAGACCTTGGTTACTGAACCGCGCTCCCAATTTGTGGCCTTGTCGCAATTTTTGGGCCTCAAATTTGAAGAACGGATGATTGCTGGGATTTTCGCTTCGTCTGTGGGGCGGGATGATGCGCCGGCTATTGATCCGACGATTCAGGCGGCGTGCGAAGCTTTGTATCAGCGTTTGTCGGCTGATGTCCCTGTTCGTTGAACGGGCTGGGTAAGATTTTATGAAGATTACGCTATGCACGCACAAATTTAAACCGCCCTCAATGGGCGGCGTGGATGTGTACACCAACCGGCTGCGGCAGGCGTT
>JANTGY010000047.1 GCA_024762695.1 Anaerolineae bacterium | reverse complement strand
AAATGTAGGACAAGTTGTTAACTTGTCCGGGCAAGATAACATCTTGCCCTACAGCAGCAGTCATTTTCATTTATTTGATGGTGGGCAATTGCCCGTGGTGTCTCCTGTAACAAAATATGGATGCCTGCCTTCGCAGGCATGACAAGCCGACTACTTAAAAACCGTGCAGGCTATAAAGGTTTATAAAGCTTGCAATATCCACAGGGCGGCCATCCCCACAGCGATTGTGTACAGGACATTTTTGGTGCGCCAGGCGACGAGCATGGCCAATAAACCGGCCAGGAGCCGGTCGTTGCCCAACGAGATGTCGAGTGTTCCGCCCGGTTGGAGCAGTTCAGGCAAAATGATGGCTGAGAGTACGGCCGCCGGCACAAATCGCAGCGCCGAGCGCATGGTGTCGGTGATCGTTACCCGTTCCAGGAGCACGATCATGGAAAGACGAATGGCGTAGGTGATGAGGCCCATGCCGATGATGACGAGCCAGAGGTTCATAGGGTTCCTTTGACGCTAAAACGCTGAATGCGAAGCATAAAACGTAAGACGCAGGACGTAAGACGCAGGACATAAGACGCAGGACGTAAGACGCCAGAAGTAAAATCGTGCATCATGTTTTGCGCCTCGCGCGCCGGTTTTCAATGCTCATGCCGACGGCGATGCCGATGACGGCGGCCAGCATGAGTCCTAATTTGTAAGGGAGGGCGGCGGTGAGAACGGCCGTAACCCCCGCCGAAAACGCCGCCCCAACATGCGCTTGATCCTTGAGCGCCGGAATGACGATGCCAATGAAGGTGAGGGCCAGCGTGAAATCCAGCCCCCAGTTTGCCGGAACCTGCGCGCCCAGAAAAATGCCAACGGCCGTACTTGCTTGCCACGACACCCATAAATTCAATCCGGCGCCTAAAAAGAAAAAATGACGGTTTTCGGTAGGTTCGATCTTGTTTTGATAATGCAAAATCGTGACCGCATACGCCTCATCTGTTAACAAATAGGCCAGCAGCCAACGCCAGCGCGATGGTAAATGGCGTAAATGGGGGGTTAGCGACGCGCTGTACAGCATGTGGCGTAAATTGACGATGAATGTGGTCAGCAGCAAGATGGCGCCAGGCGTGGCGGCGCCAATCAACTGCACGCCAATGAATTGGGCCGACCCGGCAAAAACGATGGCCGACATTGCTTGAGCCAGCGCTGGCGGTATCCCGGCGGCCCGCGCCAAAACGCCATAAATCATGCCAAAGGGGATAACGCCAAGCGCGATGGGCAGTTCGGCTTTTATGCCGTCGAGAAATTCCTTTTTTCGCGTTGCGTCGCTCATTTTGCGCGGGATTCGGCGACGAGGCCGACGACGATGCCGGTGAGGGCGGCGACGATGAGGCCCAAGTTGAAGGGAAGGGGATCGGCGATGACGGCCGTAATCCCCGCTGCCAACGCCGCCAATCCGGCCGGTTTATCCGTCAATGCGGGAACGACGAGAGCCATGAAGGTGAGCGGGATGGCAAAATCCAGCGCCCAACTGGCCGGGATTTGCGCCCCCAGGAAGACGCCGACGGCCGTGCTAACCTGCCATGTCGCCCAAAGCGCAAAACAGGCTCCGGCGAAAAACCACGCTTTATGAGGCGCATCCGGTTTGCGATTGAACTCGGTAATGGACATCGCATACGCCTGATCGGAGAGCATGTAAGCCACAATGCTCTTCTTTTTTAGCGAGAATTCACCCAAATGGGGGGCTATCGAGGCGCTGTACATCATAAAACGGAGGTTGATGACGAGCGTGGACAGCAAAATCACGAAGGCGGGCGCGCCGTCGTTGATGAGCTGGGTGGCAACCAGTTGGGCGGCTCCGGCGAAGACGACGACGGACATCCCCAAGGCGATGTCGGTGGGCAGGTTCATGGAAACGGCCGTGACGCCGTAAATTGTTGCAAAAGGAACAACGCCCAGCAAAATGGGCAGCATCGCCCGCAGCCCGGCGGCAAATGTTGAACGCGGGGTTGAATTATTAGCGGCAGTGGGTAAAGTCATAAGGGCAAATTATTCCTGAAGGAGACGATGATGTCCAATCCAAAACTTGAATTACCGGCCATTTTACAGGCCCACAAGCGCATTGCGCCCCACATCCGGCGCACGCCGCTGATTCGCAGCGCGTATCTCAGCGCTTTGTCGGGGGCCGAGGTGTGGTTGAAGTTGGAAAATCAGCAGCCGACCGGCTCGTTCAAAATTCGGGGGGCGCTGAACAAGATTGGGCAGCTTACCCCGGCGCAGAAAGAACGCGGCCTGGCGACGGCGTCGGCGGGCAACCATGCGTTGGGCGTGGCCTACGCCGTGCAAACCTGGGGCGGCGTTACGGCCGATATTTTTGTGCCGGAGACGGCGCCGCGCGCCAAAATAGATAAGCTGCGCCAGTTTGACGTGAATTTGCACCAAAACGGCCGTACTTACGAGGAAGCGCATCAAGCCGCCGCCGACTTTGCCGCCCGGTCGGGCTGTTTGGAAATCTCGGCTTACGACGATGCAGCTGTGGTGGCCGGACAGGGCACGATTGGTTTGGAGGTTTTGGCCGATTTGCCGGAGACGGACGCGATTGTGGTCCCTGTTGGCGGCGGCGGGATGGTTGCGGGAACGGCCGTTGTCGCTCATGCGCTCAGCCCGGCTTGCCAAATCATTGGCGTGCAGCCAGAAGCCAGCCCCGCCGCCGCGCTCAGTTTGCAGACCGGCGCGGCGATTGACCCTTACGATCATGAGCCGACGCTGGCCGATGGGTTGGCGGGCGGCTTTGGCGCGGTTCCGTTTGCGCTGGCTCACGACAAAATCGCTCAAATTGCCTTGGTCAGCGAAATAGATTTGCGGCAGGCGATTTTTACGCTGCTGGATCGGGAACAGCTAATCATTGAAGCGTCGGGGGCGATTGCGATTGCGCCGCTGCTAAACCGAAGTCTGGATGTGGCTGGAAAAACGGTTGTGTGTGTGTTGTCGGGCGGGAATTTGGCAACGGCCGTTTTGCGCGACATCCTAAACGAATTGATGGACTCTCCAAACGACTTATCATCGTTCAATCGCCTTACGGTATAATTGGAAATGATGGTTTTTCAAGATGAGAGTAGGCGTTCTTGGGTCGAGCGTCTGATTTACTGACAAAACTTACGGAACACTTATGTTTAGGGTTGGATTGGTTTAAGTATTCGATGACACATGGTTTAGAAACTGCGGTTGTCTTTCATCTTTTGGGGCAGTCGGCACAAATTCGGGTATTCGATAGAGAAAAAATAATCACAGTTTTGGGCGATGACTCGTTGGGTGGGGCGTACGTGCTGCGGCTGCAGGCGTTGGAGTCGACGGCCGTTCAATTCGGCCGTTTTCGCGGTGGAAAGCCCATCGAAATTCCGGCTGGCGAATATGTGTATGTCGGTTCGGCGATGAGGGGGATGGGACGGCGGCTGGTGCGCCACGCCAGCCGGACGGATAGCAGTAATCCGCATCCCATTCGGGCGGAGATGTTAGCCCGGTTTACAGAGATCGGTTTGCTGCCGGGGCAGGAACGGCCGTTCCCCCCTAAACGCCTACACTGGCATGTCGATTATCTGCTGGAGATGGATGCAGTCACCTTGACCCACGTCATCATTTTACGCAGCCAGAAACGGTTGGAAACGGCAGTTGCCCGTTATCTTCTCCAGCAGCCAGAAACCTTCATCATCGAACCAGGGCTGGGCGCCAACGATATTCCTGGCAATACGCATCTCTTGGGCGTGCGCGCCGACGAAGCTTGGCAGCGGACTTTGCCATACAATTTGGCCGCACTTTTCGACGGAGGCAGTAAATCAGCGCATAATCATGATGCAAGCTGATATTTTGTTTGGAGGAGCGATGAAGATGCAGAAGAAATGGACGGCCGTAATTCTCACGATGTTGGTTTTGAGCATAACGGCCGTCATCGCAGCCCAAGACTCAACCCCATTTAGCGAGGTCACGCTGCCCGCTGGTATTACCTTGCCCGATAGAGCCGACCGCGCCGAAAAGGTTACTGGGCAAGCATGGGGCGATTACGATCAGGATGGCTGGCTGGACTTGTATCTCACCGATACCGAGGGAGCCAACGTGCTGTACCGCAACAACGGCGACGGAACCTTCAGCATTTCGCCGCTGACGGCCAGCATTTCCTTACCCGATGCGTTGAGCGGCGGGGCCGTTTTCGCCGATTACGACAATGACGGCTGGCCCGACTTGTACGTGATGAATTGGGGACAAAACGCGCTCTTCCACAATGACGGCGGCGATAATTTCACCGATGTGACCGAGGCGGCGGGCGTGGGCGATGCCGCTAACGGCCAAACCGCCTCTTGGGGGGATTATGACGAGGATGGCTACTTGGATTTATATGTTGCCAACTGGTCATGTTACCCGGATTGCGGCCGTCCCTTCGAAGGTGACCGCGACCGTCTCTACCATAATGAAGGCGACGGAACCTTCACCGACGTTACCAATGCGCTGGGCGGCAAAACAAGAGGCGCGGGCTTCGTCGCCAGCTTTGTGGACTATGATAATGACGGCGACCTCGACATCTATTTGGTCAACGATGAGTTCATTAACCCCATCGGCAATGTGTTGTGGCGCAACGATGGGCCAGGATGCGATCATTGGTGTTTTACCATCGTTTCGGAAGAGGCGGGGGCCGATGAAAAGGTGATGGGGATGGGGTTGGCGACGGCCGATTACGACAACGACGGCGACCTCGACTTCTATTTTTCTAACGCTGGGCCGATGACGCTGCTGCAAAACCAGGGGGATGGCACGTTTGCCAATGCCGCTGAATTGGCTGGCGTGGATTTTTCACAAGGCATCGCCTGGGGGTCGCTTTTTTTTGATTACGACAATGACGGTTGGCGTGATTTGTACCTGGCGGTGATGGGAACGGCCGATTCCACACCCGCCGTCAATCCCCTCTTTCGCAACAATGGGGACGGAACCTTCGTCAATTTGGCCGAAAGCAGCGGCGCCGGCGATGCTGGAGCATCCATTGGCGTGGCTTATGCCGATTATGATCAGGACGGCCGTGTAGACCTCATCGTTGGCAACTATGACCAGGGATATCGTCTGTACCGCAACCAGACTAGCGGCAACAATTGGCTGACGCTCAAGTTGGTTGGCGGCGGCTCGGTTAATCGGGATGCGGTTGGGGCGCGGGTGACGGTCGTGGACAGCGACGGCCGTTCCCAAATGCAAGAAGTGAAATGCGGATCCAGCTTGGGGGCGGGGAACGCGCTGGAATTGTATTTTGGATTGGGGCAGGCGGAGGTCACGGCCGTTAACGTTCAATGGCCTGATGGAACCTTGCAGCAGCTTGGCCCAATGACGCGCAATCAGCGGCACGAAATCGCCTATGGCGTTAGTCCCATCACGGCCATTGATGTGAATGAAAAGCCATCCGATCTGGCCGAAATGCCCGCTGCCGAGGTTGAAAGTGGCGGCGGATGGCGGCTGCTGCAAACAATCTTGACCTGGGCCGTCGTCATCGCCGCAGTGGTGTTGGCTTACAACCTCTATCTCTACTGGCAGGTTCGCCAGCAAAAATGAGGGGGATAATTGGACGTAGATGGCGCGGATTAACGCGGGTTTTTTTATTGACATCCGCGATTGGAGTGTTGGCTGGGTGTAGCGCAACTACTGGCGAGGCAGAGAGGTTGACGGCTGTCTCATCGGTGGATGAGCCGGCGACGGCCGTGCCTGTTCCCACCGTCCTGGCTCCCACAACCAGCCCGCCCGCCGCGCCGACGGCCGTACCCACCAGCGCGCCAGCGCCAACGCCGACGGCCGTCTTGCCCACATTCGCCAATCCACCTAGCCCTGAAAAGGCCAAAACGGCTGCCGAATTCGGCGTTGACCTGATTCGATTCGAGCCAGGGAATACTGGCTTGTGGCAGTACGAGGCCAATAATTTTCTGCATCCCATTGCCCTGGCCGTGTGGCAAGAAACCGCTTTTTTACTGGATGGGGGGCGCGTTTTAGCCATCAATCTGGCCTCGCCAGAGCCGCCGCGCCGCTTGTTGGCGCCGGGCATGGATATTGATGGCGTGCGCGTATTGGAGCCGCTCGATTTAGCAGTTGCGGGCGATACGCTGCTGGCGTTGGATCGGTCGGGCGATGTGTACGCCTACGATTTGTTAAACGACGCCTGGCAATTGGAACGCTATGATCGTCCGGTTGACGATACATCTGGTCATTATTTTGTCGCTATTAGCGGGGAGGAGGCGGGGAACGGCCGTTATCTCCTGGAAACTAATTACAAATATGTCCTGCGTTATGCCGATGGCGAGCGAGACCAGTTGTGGAATCTGCCGGAGACGCGGGCGGTAGACATCAGCGCTTTTGGCGGCGATGTGTATGCGCTCTTGCGTGATATGACGGCGACGACAGGGCGCTTAATGCGTTATCAAGATACGCGCCTGCTGGATTCGTTTGCGCCGTCTGTCCCGCTGGATCGTCCACGACAGGTTGCAGCTTCGGCGACGGCCGTTTACGTTCTGGATCAAGCTGGATTGCGATTGCTGGCATTTGATCGGGAGAACGGCCGTTTGCAAACCGTCTACCAGACGCCGCAAGACAATCCCATCAGCGTTATGACTCTTGATCCATCTGGTCGCCTGTTGTTGGCCGGGCGCGACCGGTTGTATTTTTTCAACCAGCCCGACAAGTTGGCGACCATCTCCGGCGGGGATATTTTGTTGGGCGCGCAGCCGCATGACACGGCCGTACTTGCTCAAATAACTGGCTTGGCCATGCCCATTGGCGGTTCCGGCATTGCCCAACGCGATTTACAAATGCCCGGCGCGCCGCGTCATTATCGGCTGGGCATCCATGAAGGCGCCGATTTTTATTGGCAGCCGGGTACGCCCGCGTTGGCCGCCGCCGATGGCGTGGTTGTGCGCGCCCTGGTCGATTATGCCCAGCCGACGGCCGTCCAATTTGCCGCCTGGCGTGCCGAAACCCAGGAAGCCGGATACACGACGCCCACCGCCTTCGACGCTTATCGCGGCCGTCAGGTCTGGATAAGGCATGAGAACGGTCTTGTGACCCGCTATGTTCATTTGAGCGCCATCGCGTCGGGCATTGTTGAAGGCGCGGCGGTAAAACAGGGGCAAGTTATCGGTGCGGTAGGCAATTCGGGGTCGCCCCTTTCGCTGGAAAGTGAAACGGCCGACGCCCATTTGCATTTTGAGATACGTTTGGGCGATTATTACGTGGGGCAGTTTGTCCGCCCCATTGAAGCGCGGGAATGGATAGCAATGGCGTTAAAAAATGATGAATGATGAATGGGGAATGCAGAGCATCGGAATGCGGCATGGGAAGAAACTGGCGCGGCGGCAAGGATTAGAGCGGCAGGCGCGGCGGCTGCGGGCGCGTTTGGCGTCGTATCAACGACGCAGCGATCAATTGTCGCGTTTGCGCTTGGCTGTTTTTGTGTTGGGCGGGGCCGCCAGCGCATTTGCGCTGCTCAATGCTGGCATTTGGCCCTGGATTGGCGTAACAGTTTTGGCGGCGGTTCCGTTTTTTACGGCCGTTTACTTTCATCGACAGATTGAAGCGACAATTCGCCGCGCTCAAATTTGGCTAAATATCAAAGAAACGCACATTGCCCGCATGACGTTGGATTGGGAGCGCATTCCGCCAGCCCAGCCTGTCCCGCCTCGATTCGATCATCCTTTTGCGCTTGACCTGGATTTGATTGGCGACCGGTCGATGCACCAATTGTTGGACACGGCCGTAACATTGGAAGGCAGCCAGCGTTTGCGCGATTGGCTGTTGGACGGCGCGCCGGATGCGGAGCGCATTGCTTATCGACGCCAATTGATACAGGAATTGGTCTGCCTACCGTTATTCCGCGATAAATTGCGTTTAAATGCGGCTCTGGTGGGCGCCAAGCCCAACGAGAAATGGCCCGGTCAGCGTTTATTGGACTGGCTGGCAGAACAGACGGAACGGCCGTCGCTCCGACCAACTCTTCTCATTTTGCTGCCATTAGCCGTGCTCAACATTGTTTTGTGGCTGCTCAATATCACCGGGATTTTGCCGCCCTGGTGGGCGGCGACGTGGTTGTTGTATATGATCATTTCGATGGCGCAGCTGCGCCGCATCGGCCCCATTTTCCATGAAGCGTTCTTTTTGCGGGATGGATTGGAGCAACTGCGAACCACCTTCGATTTTTTGGAGCGGTATCGTTATGGCCGTAACCTGGCCCTGCGCGCATTGTGTCAGCCATTTTTAGGGGAAGGAAAACGGCCGTCGCAGCGCTTAAAACGAATCGGCCGTGTCGTGGCCGCCATCGGTCTACAAAAAAATCCCTTCGTTTGGCTGACGATCAACGCCATCATCCCCTGGGACATCTATTTTGCCGACCGTCTCAATCAAAGTAAGCGCGATTTGCAAACCTTGCTCCCCGCCTGGCTGGATGTTTGGTTTGAATTAGAAGCGCTCAACTCAATCGCTGCCTACGCCTATCTCAACCCCGAAAATAGCTACCCGGAAATCATAACTGAAACGGACTATTCATTTCGGGCTACAGCATTAGGTCATCCTCTCATTCCTGATGAAACGCGCATTTGCAATGATTTCGCGTTGGAAAAAGCGGGACAAATTGCTCTCATCACCGGCTCTAACATGGCTGGTAAAAGCTCCTTTTTGCGTGCGCTGGGCGTCAATTTGGCCCTTGCTTACGCTGGCGGCCCGGCATTGGCCCGTTCCTTACAAACGTCGCTCTTCCATTTGTATTCATCCATCCGTATATCGGATTCGGTGACCGATGGCTTTTCCTATTTTTATGCTGAGGTGCAGCGGCTACAAGCCCTACTGCAAGCATCGGCCCGCAACGATGCGCCGCCTTTGTTTTTCCTGATTGATGAAATCTTTCGCGGCACAAACAATCGGGAACGGCTGATCGGCAGCCGCGCTTACATTCAAGCGTTGGCAGTCAGCGCAGGCGTTGGCGTCATTGCCACCCACGATTTAGAGCTGGTGGCGTTGGCTGACGATCTGCCCGGCTTACAAAACTATCACTTTCGAGATGACGTGAAAGACGGCCGTATGATCTTCGATTACAAACTTCACCCTGGTCCATGCCCCACCACCAATGCCCTCAAAATTATGCGCCTTGCGGGCCTGCCCGTCCCCTAAAACCGGCTCTGTAAATGTAGGTCGGATTGGCAATCTGACTTACGATATCATTTATTCGTGGTGCGCCGCAGGCGCGTCGTGTCTCCCTTGTAAATTGCCGTTTGTAGTTAGGTGCGCAGTCTGCGGAGTACCGTTTGGCGGAACGCCACTCCGCGGACTACGTGGCTGACTACGAACAACAACATGCTATTTTCATTCATTTGGTGGCGCCGCGCAGCGACGTGCTGTCTCCTCTGTGAAAGGGACGTTAAGAAAATCTTAATTTTCATCGTAAGCAAAAAAAGCTAGAATCTTTATGCGCTTAGTACCTCGGTACTAAAATTGCTCGCATTGGAGATTACATAGTTGACCGACGTATCGAGGAGGGCCAAATTGTATTTCGATGTTCTGATTGTACACTGAAGTTCTGAATGCCTGACCCTTATGGACACAGGCTTTTTGGGGTTCCTTGATTGAAGTAACGGCATCATTTTGTCAAAATACGTTTTACGGTTAATCCAATTGAATGCCATAAGACGATCGGCTATTTCGATAAACGCTGCAATGCAATCCTTTAAAATCGTATAGATGTCTAGGAGGTGGTAACCAAGCTTATTAGAGAAGAGACCTGTCCATGAAATTCCTTGCACCCAAGAAAATATTCGAGTTATGAAAATACTTACTAAGGAGAAAAATGATTAAGCGAATCGGTAAAAAAGGATTAGTTCTTAGCTTACTCTTGTTGACATTGGTTCTGCTGGTTTCCGTCGGTTCCGCTCAAGAAATCGCTTCTGAAGGCGGAGCAAATAAATACGGATTTGAGCAGGCAGATGCGCAACCAGTATCCATTGGCGCTGTATTAGAGCCGCGTGGCGCTGAAGGCCCTGACTATTACCTTGTGATGTTGGCAGATCCGCCCTTGTCTGTTTATGATGGCGGCATCAGAGGGTTGGATGCGACCAGCCCCCGTGCCACGAACAGCGTAAAAGTGGATGTGGCAAGCGCTGCCAGTACAGCTTACCTGAATCACCTGGCTGTCCAGCAAGAAACGCTGCTATCTTCAATTCGCCGGACTGTTTCTAAAGATGTTCAGGTTGCCCATCAATACCAGTACGCCCTCAACGGCGTAGCTGTGATGCTCACCCCCGAACAAGCTGCGGAAGTTGCCAAACTGCCCGGCGTTGTCCGCGTTGAACGTAACTTTATGCGTCAATTACAGACCGATGTTGGCCCGCAGTGGATTGGCGCGCCTGGCATTTGGGACGGAACCGCCACCGGCGGCCTCGCTGGCACCATGGGCGAAGGCGTCATTGTTGGCGTTATTGACACTGGCATTAACATGGATCACCCCTCTTTCGCCGACATTGGCGGGGATGGTTACGATCATGACAATCCCTTTGGCGCTGGCAATTACGTTGGTTGGTGCGATCCTGCCCACCCCAACTACGATCCGGCTCTTGTCTGTAACGACAAACTTATTGGCGTTTACAGCTACCCCGACAGCGGCAATAACCCCGAAGATCAAGACGGTCACGGCAGCCATACAGCCAGCACGACCGCCGGTAACTTTGTTTTTGGCGCTGAACTGTTTGCGCCTACCACCTCAATCGTAGGCGACATCTCGGGTGTTGCTCCCCATGCCAACATCATTGCTTATGATGCTTGCGCGGATGCGGGCTGCCCCTTCGTTGATTTGGTTGCAGCGATTGATCAGGCAACGGCCGACGGCGTTGACGTCATCAACTACTCCATTGGCGGCGGTACTAGCAACCCCTGGGTTGACGGTGATGCGCTTGCTTTCTTGAACGCTTTTGATGCCGGCGTTATCCCTGTTACCTCGGCCGGCAACAGTGGCCCTGGCGCTTCCACACTCGGTTCTCCAGCTGACGCCCCCTGGATGATCTCTGTTGGCGCGAGCACGCACAACCGTGTTTTGCGTAACAGCCTCATCAATATGACCAGCGATGCCGACCCCCTTGCCGACATTGTCGGTAAAGCGTTTACCGCTGGCTATGGCCCGGCCCCAATTGTTTACGCTGGCGATTACCCCAACGCTAACGATCCCGGCGGCGATCCGGCGCAATGTCTTGAGCCGTATCCGGCAGGAACTTTTTCCGGCGAAATCGTCATTTGTGATCGGGGCGCTATTGCCCGTGTAGATAAGGGCGCCAATGTTTTGGCCGGCGGCGCTGGCGGTTTGGTTTTAGCTAATGCAGAAGCCAATGGCGCCTCCCTCAATGGGGACGGTCATTACTTACCGGCTGTTCATATCACCTATTCTGACGGCCTGGTATTGAAAGATTGGGTTGCTACGAATGCTAATGCAATGGCCACTATCAGCGGCACAATTGTTGATTATGCCGCTTCCAATGGCGACATCATGGCTTCCTTTAGCTCGCGCGGTCCTAACTTGCAGGCCGACGTGATTAAACCAGACGTTGCCGCTCCTGGCGTTGATATTTGGGCGGCCGTCTTGACCGATGGCGTTTCGCCGGCGCCTGAGTTTGGTTTCATCAGCGGTACCTCGATGGCCAGCCCGCATACGGCCGGCGCTGCCGCCCTGGTGCGTGCGCTGCGTCCAGATTGGACGGCGGCTGAGGTTAAATCAGCTTTGATGACCACGGCCTGGACATCTGTCTTGAAAGAGGATGGCGTAACGCCGGCGGATCCGTTTGATACGGGTTCGGGTCGCGTTGACCTGTCTTTGGCCGGGCAAGCTGGCTTTGTGTTGGACGAAACAACGGCTAACTTCCAAGCGGCGGATCCGGCGCTTGGCGGCGACGCTAAAACATTGAACCTGGCCAGCATGGCTGATGGACAATGTGTAGGCACTTGTGGTTGGACTCGGACGATTCGCAGTGCGATGACCGCCGATGTCGAATGGACGGCTACAGTTGATTCTCCTGATGGCTTGGTTGTGACTGTTACGCCGGCTGTCTTTACTTTACCGGCTGGCGGCACGCAAGAGTTGGCCATTGATGTAGATGCGTTTGGCGCGGCGCCTGAGGCTTGGGCGTTTGCCTCAATCACGTTCACAGCGACGGGCGGCGAGGCTCCCGACGCGCACTTCCCGGTGGCTGTTGTCCCGACGACGGGTAATTTGCCGACGCATATTGACATTGCCACTCGCCGCGATGCCGGTTCGTACTTGATGGCCGGTTTGGAAGCGATTGAAATTACCGACTTGACGGTTGACGTTTCTGGTTTGGCTCCGGCTACGATGGAAGTTTTGAGCCTGAGCCAGGACCCGACGAACGGCGATCCGTATGACAATCTTAATGATGGCACGACCTACTTCACGAATGTGACTGTTCAGGGTAATGCGGCTCGTTTGGTTGCGGAAACGTTCAATTCAACAGCTCCTGACGTAGACTTGTTTGTTGGAACAGGCCATACGCCAAGCGCCGCTACGCAGGTTTGCTCTAGCACGACTGGCTCGGCTATTGAGTATTGCAACATTGATGACCCGGCTCCGGGCCAATGGTGGATTCTGGTGCAGAACTGGTCTGAATCGGCCGCTCCGCCCGATACGATGACGTTAGCTTATGCTTCCGTTGCTCACGATGAAGGCAATATGTGGGTTGATGGACCGGTTAGCGTACCGGAACTGAATCCGTTCGACATGCGCGTTTATTGGGACGAACCGGCGATGGAAGCTGGCGACCTCTGGTACGGCGCGTTTAGTGTTGGCAGCGACCCGGCCAATCCGGGTAATGTAGGCCGAGTCAATGTTGACCTGGATCGTCTGGCTGATGATGTCACCAAGACGGTTAGCGCGGAAACGGCGCTGCCTGGCGATACTTTGACCTACACCATCACGGTAGCTCCGAACGTGACGCCGGAAGACCTGGCTTACACGCTCACTGACACTATCCCGGCCGGTATGACCTATGTGCCTGGCTCCGCTACGGCCACCGATGGCGTTGTGGATGTTGTTGGCGATACATTGACCTGGACGGGTACGATGCTTTCGCCGTTCCTTGCCGAGGGTTCTTACGTCATGTCTACCAGCGCCACCGATGCGATGTGTGACACTGGCTTTGGCGGGTATGTCGATCTGCAAGCATTCGGAATTCCTGCTAACTCGGGTATCTCTGGCGATACAGCTGGATGGACTGCCTTCTCTGGCGATCCGATTTCCTTCTATGGCAGCGAATATACTGGTTTGAGCTTTACCGATGACGGTTTTGCCATCTTTGACTTTGGCGCCAACTATGGCGGCGCTCCCTGGATTCCGCAGACGATGCCGGATTCCAACATGCCTAACAATGTTGCCGCGATGTATTGGCAAGATTTCGAGATTTTCTATGATGCAGCGCTGAATCACGGTGTGTCGTTAGCGACGGCCGGCCCCGAAGTGATGCTGGTTGAGTATGACGATATTCAATTGTGGGGCGGCAGCCCGTCGATCATGGACTTCGAGATCGTAATGACTCGCTCTGTTGATGATGCGCCAGGCGCCTATGAAATTGTCTATGCTTATGACAATGTCAGCTACATTCTGGACCCGGTTACGATTGGTGTGGAAAATGCTGACGGCAGCGCGGCTACGACGCTAGTGAATAATGCTCTGGGCGATGTCTCCAATGGGTTCATGGTTTGCTTTGATTGGACTGGCCCGAATCTGTCTGCGGTTGAAATCACCTATCAGGTGACGGTGGACGCGGATGCTGATGGCACGTATACCAATAATGTGGCTCATAACACTGACAACCCCGGCAGCCAAGAAGCGTATGCCAGCGTTGACGTTGTTGTTGACCGCCCGACCATCTACCTCAGCTCTAATTCGCGCGGCATGTCCGGCGACGTGGAGTATAAGGATGATGACATCATTGCTTATGATGTCTTGACTGGCGATTGGAGCATGTACTTTGATGGCTCGGATGTTGGCTTGAAGGAAGGGGATGTTGACGCCATGCATATCATGGATGATGGCAGCATCTTGATAAGCTTCGAGCAGCGCGCCCGGGTTAAGGGCTTCGGTCGTGTGGATGATTCGGACATTATCAGGTTTGTGCCGACTTCGCTGGGCGAAGATACGACGGGTTCCTTCGAGTGGTTCTTCGACGGCTCGGATGTGGGTTTGCGGAAGGCTGGCGAGGATGTGGATGCGATTGGGTTCACACCTGACGGCCGTCTCGTAATCAGCACGCTGGCAACGGCGAAGGTACCGATGACTGGCGGCGGCATATTGCAAGCGGGCGACGAGCAGCTGATCGTCCTAAACAATGCTGTCTTTGGTCATGACACTGAAGGCGATTGGGAGATGTATTTCGACGGCCGTGACGTTGAACTGCGACCGGAAGATATCTGGGGCACGTGGATTGACGGGGCTACCGGCGACATCTACCTGTCCATGCAGAACGAGTTCGCTGTGCCTGGCGCCAGCGGCGACGGTCTGGACATCTTTGTTTGCCATCCGCTGATGTTGGGCGATGATACCGAATGCACCTTCGGTCCCGGTCTGTTCTTTGACGGGTCTGCGGCTGGCTTCGGCGGCGACATCATTGACGCCTTTTTCATTGACTAACGCTTCATCAACTAGGTTCTAATTGGCTTAAGCGCCGGTTAGACATGAGAGGGTCTCGTCAGAGGCCCTCTTTTTTTGTCTCAATGGAGAAGGATTGGGTGGGTTTGCTTCAAAAGCGCATCGGCGGTTTAATTTGGGGACGCGATAGGATTTATTCATGCTTACCGATTTAGTTTTGATAGGTTGAGGAAGTTTTAATGAAGAATGAGCCAAAGCGATCTCCTTTATTACGATTGTTGGACTATGCCAGCAGTCATCGCCGAGCGGTCATCATTGCCTCGCTCTATTCAATTTTGAATAAGATATTTGATTTAGCTCCGCCGGTATTGATTGGGGCGGCGGTTGATGTGGTGGTGGCGCAGGAAAATTCATTCATTGCCCGGTTTGGCATTGAAGATGTATTTACGCAATTGTTGGTTTTGGCCGGATTGAATGTGACGGTTTGGGCGTTGGAGTCGGCTTTTCAATATGCCTATGATGTGAAATGGCGTCAATTAGCCCAGACCCTCCAGCATGATTTGCGTTTGGATGCGTATGGGCATGTACAGACATTGGAGATGGCTTATTTTGAGGATCGCAGCACGGGTGGTTTGATGGCGGTCTTGAATGATGACATTAATCAGTTGGAACGATTTTTGGATGGCGGGGCGAACGATTTGTGGCAGGTGGTGACGACTGTTTTGGTGATTGGCGGCATTTTTGTGGGGGTAGCTCCATCGGTGGCCTGGATGGCTTTGCTGCCGATGCCGTTTGTGTTTTGGGGATCGGTGCGATTTCAGCGTAAATTGGCTCCCCGGTATACGGCCGTGCGCGAGCAGGTAAGTATCTTGAACGGCCAGTTAGCCAATAATTTGAGCGGTATCGCCACCATTAAGAGTTTTACGGCCGAAGCCCATGAAATATCCCGTATCCGTCGCGAGAGCGAGCGGTACAGCCAGCGTAATCAGCGGGCGATTGTCCTTAGTTCGGCTTTTGTGCCGTTGATTCGGATGATTATTGCGGTTGGATTTACGGCGATTTTAGTATTTGGCGGACGGCTGGCTTACGCAGGTGATTTGAATGTGGGCGCTTATAGTGTTTTGGTGTTTATGACGCAGCGGTTGTTGTGGCCGCTAACGCGCCTGGGCAATACGCTGGATTTGTATCAGCGGGCAATGGCTTCGACGACGCGGGTTTTGGATTTGTTGGATACGCAGCCGGGGATTGTGGATGGGCCGGAGGGGCTGTCGGTCGGCGCGGTGCGCGGCGAGGTGACGTTTGAGGATGTGTCGTTTGTGTACGGCGCAATTGGGGAGGAAAACGGCCGTAACGCCCAACCCATTATTCGCAACCTTTCATTTCGCGTGCCAGCCGGGGAAACGGCCGCTTTTGTGGGGGCTACCGGCGCCGGTAAAAGCACCGTTGTCAAGCTGCTGCTGCGCTTTTA
>JANTGY010000046.1 GCA_024762695.1 Anaerolineae bacterium | reverse complement strand
CGCTGAACAGCGCGACTACGTACCTTACTACGAACATGTTATACGAGGAGATATTATTAGCTGCTCGTAGTTAGCCACGTAGTCTTCGGAGTGGCGTTTGGGGGACGGTACTCCGCAGACTGCGTACCTTACTACGAACAGGTTATACGAGGAGATATTATTAGCTGCTCGTAGTTAGCCACGTAGCCTTCGGATTGGCGTCATCCAACGGTACTCCGTCGCTGAACAGCGCGACTACATACCTTACTACGAACATAGTGTACGAGGAGACACCACGCCGCTGCGCGGCGCCATCAAATGAATGAAAACGGGACACATCTCTTATCTGTGTTCATCCGTGTTAATCCGTGTCCCATTCTCACAGGAACAATCTTCGCATCTCTCCGCGTTCCCCGCGGTGAATTCTGAGATTTATCAGTTCGCCAGATGTGAGCTTAATCCTTTTGGCCGGTCTGCGGAGGCAGGCGGCCAATTTGGATAAGCAAGATGTGTTCCTTCCTTTGTGGGGATGACAATGGTCAAGGGCCGCGTGAAATTAACGCTTATGATCGCAGCCCTCTTTACCACTTGCAAGCTTGCGAACTTGCGAACTCTGGAGGCTTTTTTGAGCGATAAAACATATCAACGTAGCCTGCCGAAGAAACGGATGTCGGCTGGAGCATTATTTTTTGATGAAATGGGCCGGTTGTTGGTTGTCGAACCAGCGTATAAATCGAATTGGGAGATTCCCGGCGGGGCGGTGGAAATGAATGAGTCGCCGCGCCAGGCTTGTGTGCGCGAGGTGGAGGAGGAGTTGGGGTTGAAACGGCCGTTACGCCAACTCCTTTCTGTCGATTATTTATCAGAGAGCTTGGACAAGACTGAAGCGTTAGTCTTCATTTTCCTGGGAGGCGTTCTTTCTGACGATGAGATTCAATTCATCCAACTGCCGGCCAGTGAATTGTTGAGTTATGCTTTTTTGCAGCCTACGGAGGCATACGGCCGTTTCAACCAACGATTAGCGCGGCGTGTGCGCCAAAGTTTACAAGCGCTTGAAAACGGACAAACAATTTACATGGAAAATCAACAGACCCCAACAGGTGATATATGACGCAAATTTTAGGTGTGGCTGAAGCGGTCTTGTATGTGCAGGACTTGGCAGTGGCGCGAACATTTTATGAAGACGTTTTGGGATTGCCCGTTTCCTCTGATTTTGGCAGCGCTTGTTTCTTACAAACCGGGCAAAACTCAACGCTCATCTTGTTTGAGATTGATAAGCTGGAAAAACGGGTCAGCGATATTCCAGGACATGGGGCGCGGGGGCGGGGACATGTGGCCTTGGCCATTGCGGCGGCGGAGATGGATGCGTGGCGGCAGCGTTTGCTGGATCATGGCGTGGTTATTGAGCATGAGCAGGATTGGTCGTTGGGCACGCATTCGTTATACTTCCGCGACCCGGATGAGAATAGTGTGGAGTTGATTGACAGCACGCACTATCGAAAAACGTGGGCAAAGCTAGAGGATAGAACTAGAGGGGCGGGGGCTTCTTCTCGCGCTCGCTCAGACCTCTAGTTTTTTGGGAGAAAATCGTTGTATTTAGGTGAATTGGCGGCGCTGGGAACGGCCGTTATGTGGTCATTAACGGCCATTTTTTTTAGTTACAGCGGTCGGTTGATTGGGTCTGATGTCGTCAACCGCAGCCGGTTGATTTTTGCTTTCCTGTTTTTGACCATCACCCATTGGCTTGTTGAAGGGACGCTGTTTCCATTGCATGTGGAGGGGTTTCGCTGGTTCTGGTTTGCCATTTCCAGTATTTTGGGTCTGGTGTTGGGCGATGCGTTCCTGTTCAAAGCGTATGTGATGATTGGGCCGCGCTTGTCCATGCTGCTCATGTCTACCGTGCCCATTTACAGCGCTATCTTTGGCTGGTTGTTGTTTGATGAGACGCTGACTCCCGTTGAATTGAGCGGCGTTTTTTTGGCGGTAGCCGGGATTGGCTGGGTGATCACCGAAAAACAAAAAGGACTGACGGTTGTCGAGCATAAGCGTTACAAGGAAGGTATTTTCTTTGGCGTGCTGGGCGCATTGGGTCAGGTGGCGAATTTGGTGACGGCCCGGTATGGATTGGTGGATGATTTTTCCAGTGTGTCGGCGACGATTATTCGTATTTTGATTGCGTTGGCGGTGTTATGGGGGATAACGGCCGTGCGCGGTCAGGTTGGGGAAACATTTCGTAAATGGCGTCAACCGAAAGCGTTCCCCGCCTTGCTGGGCGGTTCGTTTGTCGGCCCCTTTTTGGGTATCTGGTTGTCGCTCATTGCCATACAGCTCACGCGATTGGGCATTGCTTCGACATTGATGGCGCTGCCGCCCATCATGTTAATTCCGATTGAATGGCTGGTTTACAAAAAGCCGGTGAGTATGCGGGGGATTGTGGGAACGGCCGTTGCCATTCTTGGCGTTGCGCTTATCTTTCTGCCACAGTAGGCGACCAACCTTCAGAACCGATTAGAGGCACAAACGCTACCGGGCCAAAGTCCTTCTCGCTGAATTTATCATAACCCAACCGGTAAAGGCGAATGAGCCGCTGTTTGCGCCGGTCGCGGCCAATGGGCATGATGAGACGGCCGCCTAAAGCCAGTTGGCCGCGCAGTGTGGGCGGAATGTCAGGCCCGCCAGCGGCCACGATGATGGCGTCATAGGGAGCATGTTCCGGCCAGCCCTGTGTGCCGTCGCCAAGATGTTGACAGATGTTATCGTAGCCCAAAGTATGCAAACAATCGCGGGCGTAATCCACCAATCGTTGATGGCGTTCGACGGTATAAACGCGCTTTACTATACGGCTCAACACAGCGGCGGCGTAACCAGAACCCGTTCCAATCTCCAGAACGTTGTCAACTGGTTTTAGATTAAGCAGCTCAATCATCAAGGCCACAATGTACGGTTGAGAGATGGTTTGACCAGCGGGGATGGGCAGGGGGCCGTCCTGGTAGGCATACGATTTATATGCCTCGGCAACAAATACTTCACGGGGGACAATGTTCATGGCATGGAGAACGGCCGTGTCTCGGATGCCCCGCTCTTTAAGCTGTGCCATCACCATAGTGGCACGCTTTACCGCCCAATTATCCACTGTATCGTCCATGCCTTATTCATACCATTGGCGCATAGGGGGCGCAAGTGAAAACAGGTGGATTTAAGCAAAATTTGTTCAAGGGTGGACAAATCAGGCGATTATAGGCATAATTAAACTGATTTATAAGATTCCTACCGTATTCAGTTCCCGGATTGATTCACAGGTTGGAGAGTTTGTTTTTAGGAGAAAGTAGAACCTTGAGTAAGAAACTTTATGTCGGTAATCTTGCCTTCAGTGCGACTGAGGAAGATGTTCGTGAATTGTTTGCAGAGCAGGGTACGGTTGAATCATTAGCCTGGATCACCGATCGGGATACCGGTCGCTTCCGTGGCTTTTGCTTCGTAGAAATGGAAGACAGCGCCGCAGCAGCGGCCATTCAAGCGCTAGACGGCAAGGATTTTCAGGGCCGTGACTTGCGTGTGAATGAAGCTAAACCGCGTGAAGATCGTCGCGGTGGCGGCGGTCGAGGCGGGTATAACCGTGGCGGCGGCAATCGTGGCGGTAATCGTGGCGGCGACCGCGGTTATGGCGGCGGCAATCGCTGGTAAATATGACTTGTTAAAACAGTGTTAAGCTGTTTTGGGTAAGCAAAAACGGCCGTTTATCTTTAAGTGGGTAAACGGCCGTTTTTTTTGTGCAAAATCGCTTTGATTACTGACTCAGTTGATCCAATCGCGCCGATAAAGCTTGTAATTTTTTCCACTCTCGCCGAAAAACATAAATCACCGCTAACGATTGCAGCCAGGGCACGTCACATTGGGGGTCGGCGGCCAGCTCTTCAAAGACGGCCAACGCCTGATTATCGGTGCGCCGCGCTTTCACATATTGCATCGCCATTTGTTGTAAGAAGACTTTGCGTTCATGCTGTTGTGTGTGCGTGTTATTGGACGGCCGTTCTTCCTGAACAATTTTGGCGACCCGGCGGAATGTAGCCACAAACTCTTCTGACGTAGTTGGTTTGAGCAAATAGCCTTTAGCCCCCACGGACATGGCCCGCCGCAACGTATCGCTGTCCCGCTCGGCCGAAATCACAATACATCCCATCCCCGGATTTTCCTTGACCATTTTTTCAATAGCCGACACGCCATCCATTTCCGGCATACTGACATCCATTAGCGCAATATCAGGTTTATGCTCACGGGCCAGGTCTACCGCTTGACGGCCGTTATGGGCGATAGCTACCACCCTTGCCTCTGGAATCAACGTCAACATCAGGCGAGTGCTGCGTCGCGTTTCCATGACATCATCTGCGATCAAAACGCGCAATAGAGTTGGTTGTAGTGCACTTTCCCCACTATGATTTGACATCAAGACCATCCTTGCCTACATGCTAGATGACAATGTATTTTGTGATTCGTGACTGCTTCAATAGGAAATCAGTACTATTATATCCTAAATTGGGCTGCAAAAAAAAACCGGGACGATAATCTTATCGTATCCCGGTTTCAAAATTAAAAGTAAAAGAGGGGAGGGGAGCTAAGCATTCACATTAGATTGGGCTTGATCCGTGGCTAGCCGAGGCATATTACGGGCAAAAACAGAGTCTGAAACATCTGATTGGCGTTTTAACATTTCCAGCCGCCGTTCCTCTGCCCGATTTAACTGCCACAAAACAAACCGCACACGTTTTGACATGGCGGTAGACATATTCCACATCAATCGCGTGCCTAATACCGCATCATCTTCGCCTAGAGCCAGCAGCTTCTCGCGGTTGATGGTGAGCAGCGTAACCCCTTCGGGGCCGGCAATTAGGTCGGCGCTTCGTTTTTCTTTGTCAAACAAGGCCAATTCACCTGTAATCTGGCCTGGATGCAGATTAGCCATATGTTGCAATTGCTTGTCGCGCTGCAGCCGAGGCTCAATGCCATCTGGATCTTTCCATACCTCGACGACGCCGCGTTGAATGATAAACAATTCTTCGCCTTCATCAGCCGCATTGACAATGGTTTCGCCGGCCTCAAATTCCTTGCGCTGCAATTGTGCCGCCAACCGGGTGCGTTGGGCCAAATTAAGATCATTCCCTATTGCGGAATGGGCCAGAAATTGTGCTGTATCATTGATTTCTACTAACTCGTCTTCAGCGACTGGCGTATAGAGTTGGTCGCTGAAGCGGGGCAAACCCAGGTACGCGGCCACTTGACGACGGGTAATATCTGGCGTTTCAAAGTGAGGCCAATGGCCGGCTTTGGGGATAATGCGTAAATCGGCCGTCGGCCATTCATCAGCCACAACGCCGGCATCGCGTAGAGGCACAGTATTATCTTCTGCGCCCCACAAAATCAGGGCGGGCGTTTCAATTTTGCTTAAACGGCCGCTTAAATCATTCTCCTGCATCGCTATAAAACATTCGGCTCTTACTTGACCTTGCCCTGGCCGCCGCGCATCCTGGCGGATACGTTCATAATCTTGACGCGTAATGCCGGAACGTTCGGCAAAAGAAACTGGCCGCATTAGTCGGTCAGTCAGGCCCACAATCGTGCGTTCCACCGAAGAAACCAGCAACCTACCTAACCCAAACCGTTCCATCATCGTGATGGGCGAAATGAGGACATTGATAGATGTCGAAAGACGGCCGCTTATCGTTGGGCTAAGCAATACCATTCTTTCCACCAGCGCCGGATGCGTTAGCGCCAATGTCACGCTAGTCATGCCGCCCATTGAGTGGCCTACTAACACGACTGGGCCATCGCTGACCATTTCAATGAAATCGGCTAACAATTCAGCATATCGGGGAATTGTGGTGCGTCCTTCAAATGGCGGCGATTGGCCGTAGCCGGGTAAATCTACGGCGATGCAGTGGAAGCGTTGGGCTAATAAACCCAACAGGGGGGAAGTGGCATACCAGGAACTTGACCAGCCATGAATCAATAAGGCGATTTGCCGTCCTGGTTTCCCCGCTTCTACTACATGGATTGTTTGGCCCCCCACATTGTAATCACGTTCTGTATATGCTTGTTCCATTACACATCCTCTACGCTCTGATGATGACATGATATGTCAAATCATTATGTTTTATGATAAATGAGGCGTGAAAAATGAGGAATGGGCGGGTTGTACTGGGGTGTTTGGGGGATTTGAGGGATTTGAGGATAGATAAGTAGCCGGAACCTGGGAGGTTCCTCTACAAATTATTAAAAGTAGAGGAGCCACCCTGGCTCCGGCTCAGAAAAACGATTATTCAAAGATAGTAAACAACATGCCATCGGCACGGCCGTTCACTTCCGCAAAGAACGCTTCTCTAGCAAACGTAGGCATAACCTGATATTCGCCGGGGATGTTGGTTTGCAGATAGTAGGTGTATTGATACGTGCCCGCCGGCAAGAAATCAGCCATGAAAGCCACCATCTCGTCGCGGTATTCGATGCGATTGAAGTACCACCAACCCCAGTAGCCCCAACGATATTCCGTATCCGTCCGCGTCGTCTGTCCGCCCAAACCAGAAGCTGATGTTTCCAGATTGGGGTCAATCGCCTCGGCTCCGGCGGGCAGCGGGTCTTCGACGATGGCGTAAAGCAAATCATTAGGCGCGATGATGGTCAATTCCACGCGCACACGCTGCCCAGCCTGGATTTGGCTGATGGGTTCGCAAGTTTCTGTTTCGGGGTCGCAATCGGCATCGTAGTAGGCACGCTGTACGGTGATGCCCCGGTTAATGGCGCTGATGTTGGCGGCGTTGATGTAGCTGTCGAGATGGGCGGTGTAGTAGAGACGGCCGTCGCCGCTTCCATGCCCAAAGTCCAAAAAGTTCACCTCATCGGCCAGCATTTCCCCCATCGGAATCGAGAGCGATTCACTGTCCGTGATATTGTCGCGGGAGAAATGGCCTTCGGTGCGTGTTTGTAGATTGAGGGCCATTTGATAATCAAAATCGGCCTCCAATTCGCCGGTGGCGGCCATCCAATCGGTGAGGGCATGGATGCTCCAAGCCGTTTCGTGGCCGGTAGACCAATACTGCGCCGTCCGCGCCGTCATCAGCCAGCGCACAGCATTGGGCAGCATGAGGTTGTCCGGCTCGATTTGGGCCAAGGTGCCGATAATGACGGCCGTGCCCCTAACATCGCTGCTCAAATTCCGGTAGTCGCGGCTGGCGTCCTCCCAATGCGCCCCCGTCGCGCTAATGACGACCGCATCGTTCAAATCAGATAGTAAGGAAGTCTGGTTAGCGCCCTGATAATCATTCAATTCGTAAGCTAATGCCAACAACGCTTTGGCATACGGATCGAGCAGCGCGCGATGTTCTTCAAACAAGGCGTCTACATCGGCGTCAACAAAAGTCCCCGTTTCGGCGAGAACGTAGAGGAAGAACGCCTGCCGGTTGATTTCGTAGGACTCGAATAATTTACCTGGGTCTTGCAGTTTGTTTTCCAGATACAGGGCGGCACGGTCGAGAACGTTGAAGTTCACCCCATATCCCGCCTGTTCCGCCTTCGCCAAGGCCAACAGCGCATACGCCGTCAACCAGTCATCGCTCCGTTCGCTGTGACACCAGCCCCAGCCGCCGTCATTGTGAACGGCCCCTTCCAGCAAAGCGATCTCTTCCTGGATCAGGTCATCTAATTCTGCGGCCAAATCCGGCTCGTTCAAGCCCAAATTTTCGATGGCTTGCGCCGTAGCGACATTGGGCAGCAGCAAATCAGTTGCCGAATAGGGGCAGGTAATGGGGTAATTGCGCCGCGCCGCTTCCAGCGCGTCTATCAGCGCCGCCGCCAATGAGGGGCTGAGCGTCACGTCCACTGAGCCGCGCCGGTCGTCTACGCCGTTGGGCAGCAGCACGGCTTCAACGCGGCGTCCCGGCGCATCCAATACGCCGGATGTGCCTACGATGTCCCGCCCCGTGTAGCGATAAACCGGAATAAGCTGATCCGGCCCTTCGCCGAAGGTGGGTTTGGTGGCGTCGCTGTAGCCGCCGCCTTCCACGCGGAAGGTCAGATCGGCAAAGGGGACATCCTCGACTGTCGCCTGCCACTGGACGAGTTGACGGCCGTTTCCAGCAATCGTCACAGTTTGTTCAGCCGAGTCCGCTAAACTCACGCCAAACGCATCCAAACTCACCGTCGCCTCAACGGAACTGCTTGTGTTATTGTTGACGATGGTTCCAATTTGTAACACATCGCCGACAGTTAAAAAGCGCGGCGTTTGCGGGCGCAGCAGCAGCGGCAGCGTGGTCACAATGTCGGCGCTGGATTGGCCGACGAGCGAATCTGTAGTGACCGCTTTGCTGCTCAATCGCCAGGTCGTCAGGTTGTCGGGTAGCGGAATTTCGGCGACCGCTTGCCCGTTGGCGTCGGTGGCGATGTGGGCGGTCCAGTAGGCGGTGTCGCGGAAATCTTTACGCACATCGGCGCCATCCTCACCCTCGGCCACGCGGCTCAGAGCCGATTCCATTGCGCCGTCGCCGCCGCCGCCGCCCAGCCCGCCGCCTTGCAGCGGAATCTCAACTTCTAGCCCCTCGCCGGAGATGATGAGGCCGGAACCAACCTGGCTGCGATACGGCTGTTTGGCATAAAAAGCGTCCACGATGTTGGGGGCGTTGTCTTCTTTCAGGGTCAGGACGGCCAAATCAACTAAGGCTAATGACAAATCCGCTTGAACCGGCCTTCCGGCGTAATCGGTGACTTTGATGTCGAAGACGGCCGTTTCTTGCGGCACAAACAAATCATTACGCGGCGTTAATTCCACGTTCAACGCCAACTGTTCGGTAGAAACAGCCAACTCAGTAATGCCCAATCGCATATCGGCGTAGGGGTAGGAGCTGGATTCTGGCCGGAACGGTTTCATCGCCACGACGGAGACGTGTACATTGGGCGCATAATCGGGCGGGATGGGGATATCCAACACATCGCTGCCGGTTTGCAGCGTGATGACGCGCTGTTCGATGAGTTCGCCGCGTTCAATCGTCAGCCAGGCCTTAATTGGCCCTTCAAACGGGGATTGCACCAATATGCGCGCCGTTTCGCCAGGGGCGTACTCCTCTTTGTCGGGCAGCAAATCCATCCGTTTTTCGCGCGGGTCGCTGCGCCAGCCAACGTAGCTCAGGTCAGTCGCCCATAAGGATGTACTACTCGTGTGATCGCGCCCGCCACTGTCGACGACCATGGCTACGGCCAGATATGTGCCGCCTTCTTCAGGGACAAAACTGGCGCTGCCCTCGCCCTGCGCGTTAGTGACGACTTGCGCCCGGGCAACTTCAGTGTCAACGGGTTCCCAGCGGGTGTAGTAGATGCTGTACTGCTCGTCGCGGATACGATTCCATTCGCGTCGGTAGAAAACAACTTCGACGGATTGATTGCCGACAGCCTTGCCATCCCAATCAACGGTGAGAACGTCTACGCTGGCTTCAGTTCCGGCGACGGCGATGTAATCGGTGGGGGTGACGCCGACGTAGGTTTCGGCGGCGTGGAAGAGCGCTTCGGCGCGGGCGGAGACGGGGAAGTTGGCTAAATCGTTGACGCTAGCCTCGACGGTGACTTTACGACTGCCCTCTTCGGCGTCTTTGAGCAGGTCGGCGGGCAAGGTGATGGTGAGACGGCCGTCCGCATCCGTCACCCCATTGCCATCCAATACAAAATTGCCCAACGAGCTGCCGCCGCCAGGGCCAAAGAAGCCATAATCACGATAAAAGTAATTGCCGCCATCGCCAAAACTGTAGTAGGGGCCGGGCACGCGCATCCGATAGGCGTCCTCATAGACGGTCCAATGGACTTCCAAATCGGTGGCCGGGCCGCCGAAGAAGTAGCTGGCGTTCAATGTCACGTCTACCGTTTCGCCGCGCAGGAGTTCAGGCCGATCGGCGGCCATACTGAGCAAAAATTCCGGCTTGCGGTATTCGGCGATGGTGAATTGGCGCGAGGCGTTGAAACTGCCATCGCGTATGGAGAATTGGTAGGTTCCCAAATCCACATCGTCGGGAATGATGTATTCACCGCTGAAGGCGCCGTCGGGGTCGATGACGATTTCAATCGTTTCGTCCAGACCGCCTTCGTTGAAGTAAAAGGCGGCGTTTAGGTCGAGTTGTCGGGTTTCGGCGGTGGGGAGGTTGTAACGGCCGTACCCCGTGTCGCGCACAATCCCTTTGTAATAAACCGTGTCGCCGGGGCGGTAAATGGGGCGGTCGGTGTAAATGTAAGCGAAGGTGGGCGGTTCGGGGCCGGTGTCGGCGCTCAGGCCAAATTCCCAGGGGTTGATGCCCTCATCCCAAAAGCTGGCTCCAATGCCAAAACCGGCTTCGCCGGGATTGCCGCTGACCACAATCGCGCCGCGCAAATAATCATCGGGCGGGTTGGGGAAACTGGCGAAACCGTCGTTGTCGGAAACGGCCGTGCCCACACGCGCCCCATCCCGGTTATATAAAACCAGATTACGACCGCCGACAGGCTGACCGGAACGCAATTCCGTCGTCCAAACATACGTTGCGCCAAACATCTCTTTAACGACGATGTTGGTGTCGCCGATGATGAGCAGATTGCTTTGATTTTGCCAGTAAAGTTCGTCGCGCGTCGTTTCCGGCGATGTGAGGCGCAGCAGGTAAACGCCAGTCGGCAGCGCTGCCCCATTATCGGCCAACGGCAGTGTGTAAACGCCCGCCGCGCCGCGCGGCGTATCCGGCGTTACCGTCCAACTGCGGTCCGGTTCGGTGGCGGGGCGGTAATCGGACACATTGTAGGGGTCGTTGATGAGGGTCATAGGCAAGCCCAGATTGTGCAGGGTTACATCCAGGCGCGACACATTGCGGTTGATGATGTTGACTTCGGTGGCCACGTTGTTGCTAAGCTGAGAGACGCGCTGCGGCAAATTGAAGGAGGCGATGGGCGCGCCTTCCGGCGTGCGGAAGTTGAGAACGTAATCCTGGCTCAGCGTATTGCCATACGGGTCGGCGGCGTCGCCGGGGATGACGACGGTGTATTCGGCGTTGGTTTCCAGGGCGAAATCGAGGTACAGGTCGGTTCCGTTGGGATCGTAGGCGTTGTAGTTGATGCGGGCCGGTTCGGGGGTGATTTGGATACGGCCGTCTAACGCTTCCCAATCCATCGGCGAGGCAAATTGAATGGAAACGCCCCGCTGCCAACGTTCTGCTAACTCTCCCTGGCTGGGATTAGTCGAGACAACGGCCGGGAAGGGGACGGTGAAGAAGCCGCTGACGGTGTCTTTGTCTAAATTGGCCTGGCCGCTGGCCGAACGGGCGGCGACGCTGACGCCAACTTGATAGCCGACGGCTAAATCCAGCCGCTGCTGCGGGGTGACGGTCAATACCCGGTCATCGTCGCTCCAACCGTAGATGAGGCTGGCGGATGAGGATGAGCTGCGGAGGGAAACGGCCGTTTCCGTACTGGCGCGATCCATCGGCATATTGAACGTAATTGTCACCGGCGCTTTAGGGTTAACTAACCTGGCCCCATTTTTCGGCTCAATGCTGACCACGCTGGGGCGCAGTGTCGTAAACTGCCAGTTGTAAGCATCGGCCAACACACCGCCGACGATGTCTTCCAATCCGGCAGCGACGCTGACGTTGTATGTCGTCGCGCCGGCAAATGGCGTATCGGGTACAAAACGGTAAATGCTGGTAGATACCCATTCGCCTTGCCCTTCAACCGCCGGTTCGATGGTCAGCGGCTGGGGCAAATTGGCTTGCTGGCCGGTACTGACGAGCGGCACAACGGGGCGATTGAACAACACCGTAATCGCGCCGTCGGTTTGAATTTCAGTGGCGCCATCGCTGGGAATGACCTGACTGACTTCGAGGAAGCCGACGGTTTGCAGTTGTAGATCGGCGGCGCTTGGCAGGGCCATCCCGTTGGCGCTTTTGGCGTTCTCGCCAATCCGCACGCGGTAGGCTTGTTCTCGTTTCAAATTGGCGCTGGGGGTGAAGATAACTGTATCGGGGCGCGGCCAGCTAAAGCTGCCATTGGCCGCTGGCTCAATGGCAAAAGCGGCTTCGACGGATTCTTGATCCATTGGCTGATCAAAACGCACGGTAACGGCGCCGTCAAGCAGGGTTTCTTCGCCGGGAGCAGGGCTGCTGTAGACGATTTGGGGCGGCCAGTCGATGTCGTCGGGGTCAACGGCGGCGGATGGTTGGGGAACGGCCGTTGGTTCTGGTTTTAGCGTTGGCGTGGGATCGGGGTCGGGTAATTGGTCGGGCACGCTGGCCGTTGGGATGGGTGTGGGCAGCGGCTCTTCTTTTTTGCAAGCGGCTAAGATAACTGCCAGGATAAGCAGGGATAAGCTAAATCGCACAAGTTGTTTACGCATGATGTTTATGGTCTCCGAAACTTGGAAGCAGGTGGCAAACGGTAAGTGGCCGGTAAAGCAAGGACTCCATAACTCCGTCGCTTTGCAACTTCGCAGTTTCGCCACTCATGCTGCTATGATAACAAAATGGGCGTGTTGGCGGCAAGCTAGCGTAGGGGATTGGGTGGGGATGAGAAGATGAAGGGGAGGGGAACGGCCGTCTCCCTCCCCTTTAGTTTACTTATTCTGCAAACGGCGCGATTGTTCCGCTTGCTTTTCCAGCACGCTTACCCGCTTTGACAATGCTTGTAGGTGCAGAATAATTTGACCAACGGCCTGTTCGGTAGTCAATTTATCTCGTTCCCATAATTTGATAATCTGTTGTAAGTTGTAGGCGCTCATGATCCCTCCATTTGATTGGGTTTGTTTGGCCCTGCTGGCCGACTTTTGTTGTGGTACTGCTTTATGAGAGGCGCTGGCGTCTATTTCGCAATAAAAACATTTTATCCGCCAGCGTATGTTTATTTTATACGCTAGAGAATCATTTGTCAATGCCAGTTCGTAAAAAAAGCCGACAATGATTTAAAGTCGGCTGGCGAGCGATGTTTGTTCGTTTTATTCGTACTTGAAACCGGCTTGCTCGGCGACCATCATTAAAAGTTTGGATGTGGAACGTTTGGGGGCGTAGACGCCAGTTTCCCATTCGCTGACAGTCGGCTGGCGGATGGCTAATTGTTTGGCAAATTCTTTCTGTGACAGCCCCATGTGGTGGCGCAGGGCTTTGACCAATTCAGCGTCCCATAGTACCAAATCGCCCTCGCGCCGGATGGTGTAGACCAAACCTGGTTTGCGGAAGGTGATTTTTTCCCCGGCTAAATCAATGGCTTCAACATGATAACCGGCGCTCATCCAGGCTGTTGCCTGGACGGAACCGTTGTCCCGGTTGCTCCACCAGGCGCGGTGGGTGCGGGCGGAGGCGGGCAGCTTGTCGCCAATGAGGGTTTCGATTTGGGATAGAGTTAGACTGAGTTCGTCTTGATCGCTTTGCTGCAGATGGACGTGCAGCGGATGGTATTTGGTTCCTTCTTTCATGTGGATGCGCCTGCGCTTGTCTTGCTTTGCCTAATTGTATCCCATTCCCAAGCCAATTCGTTGGTTTAATTTGAAGAAGGCGACGAAGCGTTTTACGGCCGTTTCCTCTGACTTCACTTTTCGCAGCAAGATTTTGTGTTGGCGCAGTAAATGCTCTTCCCTATCGCCGGAAAAGATGAAGCTAAACCCGGCCGACATGTTGAAATCGTCCAACGGAATCAGTCGCAGGAAGATAAGTAAACCGGGAACGGCCGTTTCACTAAACCCGAGATCAATTATCTTGACCGGCTCCTGTTCCGTGAGCAAATCTGACAAAACCAGCGCGCTTTCGGCTTTTCGGATGGATTCGACACGGAACAGCGACGTGTAAGAATGAAGCATCCCGGCTAACAATTCCCGTTCTATCTTCGTTTTGCCGCCAATCTCGGCCTGATACTGTTCAACCGCATTCTTGCCATCCTGACGACAATCATACAGCGTAAAATCCATTAGCGGCTGCATTTGGTTTTCATCTTCAAGGATGATTGTTTTGCCCTTGCGAATACCAAGCAGACGGGTGGCCTCGCCTATTCGGCCGTCTCCAAAGGTTTCCAGAACTTGATTATTTAACGCCTGACCGACTTTGCGGTACTTTTTATATTTTTTGACTAGTGGGCTTTCTTTTATGAACCAGGCCATGTTACCTGATCCTCCCTTGCCCTTAGCGTCTGGCTTCCTTGCTTAGTGGGGTTCGTTTTCCAGACGGAAGCCATGACCGCGCACGGTGACGATATAATTGTAAACATCTAGCTCAGCCAAACGGTCGCGCAAGCGGCGTACCAGGGCGTCAATGGCTTGTTCAGAAACGCCAATGCCTTCTGTGCCCGGCCAGACGACTTCGATGATTTCGTCGCGGCTGCAAACGGCTCCCTCGGCGTTGTAGAGAAGTTCTAACAGACGGAATTGGGCCAGCGACAAGGGCGGGTTGAGCGTTTTTCCGTTAATGGCAACAGAACGATGAGCGACATCAATGCTCATGTTGCCTTCTTTGGTCGGGGGATCAAAGGTCAGGGGGAGGGTGGCATCGGTGCCGACGAATACCAGTTTCACGGCCAGGGCGATTTGGATTTCGTCGCCATCTTGCAGGGGAGCTGAGCCTTTGATTTGATTGCCGTTCAGATGCGTGCCATTTTTGCTGCCCAGGTCTTCGAGGATGTAACGGCCGTCTTCCTGACGAATCTTCACATGATACCGCGACACTTGCCTTTCCGGTAACACAATACCGCAATCGCTGCCGCGTCCAATCAGAAATTCTTCCGTATCAATCGTCCAACGTTGGCCGGAAAGCTGGCCTTCGCGTGCAAGTAACACCGGTTGTTCATTCATGGTTTTTATTCTCTACTGTCTCCGAAAAGAAAGTCATTCACGCCGATATGGACTATAATAGACGAAAGCTGAAAAGGCGGCAAAGTATGTGTGGCAAGTATACAAGTTTGCAGATGGTAAGTCTGCAAGTCTTTAGCGATAACCTGCCACTTGCGAACAGGCAAACATGATTACATCGCTTCAAAATGACACAATCCTTCGGGAACGCTATCGTCTGACGAATATCGTTGGTCAAGGCGGGATGGGCAGCATTTACCGGGCAGAAGATTTGCGGTTGCCAGGGCGGCTTTGCGCTATCAAGGAAGTGCAGCCCGATCCATCGCTCTCTCCGGAGATGCAGGCGCAGGAACAGGCGCAGTTTTTGCAAGAAGCGAGTATTCTGGCTCAACTGGACCATCCAAACCTGCCCAAAGTGTCGGATTATTTCTCGGAAAACGGCCGTGAATACCTTGTCATGGATTACGTCCCCGGCCAGGATTTAAAGCAACTGCTGGATGAAAATGAAGGCCCGCTGGATGAAGAAACCGTTCTGGCCTGGGCAGAACAAATCATTGAAGCCTTAGCCTATTTACATCGTCAAGACCCACCCGTTTTGCACCGCGACATCAAACCGGCCAACATCAAATTTACACCCGATCAGCGCATCAAGCTGGTGGACTTTGGATTGGTCAAATTGATGGCTCCTGATGATTTGAGGACAATCACTGTCGTCCAGGGGCGCGGCACGGCCCTTTACACGCCATTGGAGCAGTATGGCGGCGACAGCGGCCACACCGACGCCCGCACCGATATTTATGCGTTGGGCGCTACGTTGTACCATCTCATGAGTGATTATCCGCCGCCCGACGCCAAAGCGCGTTTTTTAAATCCGCGTGTTTTAAAGCCGTTGGATAAAGTTAATAAAGCCGTACGCGCGCATGTGGCTGAGGCGATTGAGTGGGCAATGGAGATGCACCCGGATGAACGGCCGTCTACCATCGTCCAATTTCAGCAAGCCCTAAATGGGAAAATAACGCGTGGAGATGGGCATGGGAAACGGCCGTCGCCGCCGCGGCTGGGGCAAGCCCTGCGCGCCAATTGGCTGGCCATCGCCAGCGCCAGCATCCTTTTCATCCTGGCCGTTGCCCTGACCATATTCTGACATGCCTACTTGTCCCCAATGCCACCATGATGAGCGGCAAATCAAATCCGGTTTCACCCCAGCGGGCAGCCAGCGATACTATTGCAAACTCTGCGGTTGTCGCTACACACCCCAAGCCCAAGAACGTGGTTACGATGAAGAAATGCGCCATCACGCGCTGAGTTTGCATTTAGAAGGAGCCAGCCTGCGCACTATAAGTCGCATTTTAAATGTTAACCATCAAAC
>JANTGY010000045.1 GCA_024762695.1 Anaerolineae bacterium | reverse complement strand
GGAATTCCCGCAACTTCCTCTCGAGTAGGTATCGGGAATTCCAATTCCCGATACATCATCTACAAGGAGGTGGCGAAAAACTAAAGACACTAACAAATTACCGTATTCAACATGTATGCGCTATTTTCCTATGAAATGCGCTTCTCGTTTTTCCAAAAACGCCTGCACGCCTTCCTGGTTATCTTGGCTGCGGCCGCACACTTCTTGCAAATGGGCTTCGTATTCAAGCGCGTCGTCCAGGCTCGTATCCCAGCCCTTATTCATGGCCCGTTTAGTCAGACCATAAGCCAGCGTTGGCCCCAATGCCAGCGGTTTAGCCCAGGCCGCGACTGTTTCCATCAACTGGTCATGGGGAACGACGCGATTGGCCATGCCCCATTTTAGCGCGGTAGCGGCGGGAATTTGGTCGGCCGTAATTGCCATCTCATAAGCCCGGGCATAGCCGATGAGGCGCGGCAGGAACCAATTTGCGCCGCTGTCGGGGATTAAGCCGACTTTGCTGAAGGCTAACATGAAGCTGGCCTTGTCGGAAACAATGCGAATGTCGGCCGCGAGGGCTACGCCACAGCCAGCCCCGGCCGCGATGCCGTTGATAGCGCCAATGATCGGCTTTTCCAGCCCCACCATCTGCTTGATGAGTTGATGATACCCTTGTCGCAGATGATCGCTGATGTCGAACTCCCCGGCGCGCGCTTGCACTTCGGCTAAATCTTGGCCTGACGAAAAGGCACGGCCGTTTCCCGTAATCACAACGCAGCGCACAGTCTCATCCCGCCCCGCTTGCTTAAATGCGCGCGTTGTTTCGTGAATCATTTGTTCCGTAAAGGCGTTGAGCGTCTGAGGGCGGTTGAGAGTGATGGTTGCTGTGCCCTCATTCACGTTGTAGATGATGTTTTCATATGGCATGGGAACGCTCCAATGAAACGTAAAACGTGAAATGTGCAATTTTTCTCACGTTTCACGTTTCATAATTTCGCAATCGGTTGTGAATTGACTGGTTTAGTTGACTTGTGGTTGACAAGTAACCGTCCAACCATAACTTCCCTTTTTAGAAGGACGGTTACTCAAAGGTCATCCACCAATTCCAATAACTTATTTGTGGATGACCCCTAATTGGCCGTCGCCCAGTCGGGCGCGGTCACATCCTCAGATAAGATCGAGGCCATTCTCATCATCCTCAATCTCGTCGTCGGCGTCATCGTCTTCGATGACAAACAACATTTCCAACGGCAGTGAGACCCAGAGGAACAGGATTTGCCCATCCTCTGTTTCATCGAGCCGCATAGCCACGACATCAACTTGCTGCCGCATACGCATCTCGTCGGGGAAGTCTAGCTTAACCGAGCGATGTTCGCGCCAGGCATTTTGGCAGCGTTCTAAAATGTCTGGGCCGCTGGCGGTGCGTAATTGGCACATCGCCGTGCCGCGATCCATTGAGCTTTCGTGAATAGATTGCAGCCAACGCTGCATCGTCGGTTGAAATTCAGGCGTTGGGCCTTCAATAATTGAGATAAGTTCAGGTTCACGTACTGTCATGGTTCACCATTTAAAAAAATTTAATCATCGTCTAGTCTACCGGCGCTCATGGCGATTGGCAAGCATTCTAATGGAAAATATAGGGGAGGTATGCAGGTGGCAAGTGGCAAGTGGCACTTGCATACTTGCCACCTGCCACTTGCAGACTTGCAAACTTGCTTTCTCACGCCAATGCTTGCTCCAAATCGGCGAGGATGTCGGCGGCATTCTCCAAACCGACCGAAAAACGAACCAAACCGGGCATGACGCCGCTGGCGGCGATTTCGGCGTCGCTTTGCACGGCCGAAACGGTGCTGGCCGGATGGGTGATGAGCGAGTGGACGCCGCCCAGGCTTACAGCCAGACTGATGAGCTTTACGCGCTGTAACAAATCATATCCGGCGGCCCGGCCGCCGTGTAAGTCGAAACAGACCATACCGCTGTAGCCACCGGGCATTTGGCGTTGGGCAAGCGTGTGCTGGGGATGGCTGGGCAGTCCAGGATAGTACACTTCGCGCACGGCCGTGTGCTGGGCCAGATATTCGGCGACGGCTTGCGCATTTTGGTTGTGTTGGGCCATCCGCAGGCCGAAGGTTTTTAAGCCGCGCTCCAAAAGCCACGCTTCCATCGGATGCAGCACGCCGCCCAACATGACATGCTCGCGCCACATTTGTTCAATTCGTTCGGCGCTGCTGATAACAACGCCAGCGACCACATCGGAATGACCGGCCAGATATTTGGTGGCGCTGTGGAGAACGATGTCAATGCCCTGAGTTAAGGGCCGTTGGTTAAATGGCGTGGCAAAAGTATTGTCGGCGGCGGTGAGGATGTCGTGCGTTCGGGCCAAATCGGCAACGGCCGTTAAATCTGTGAGCGCAAGGGTGGGATTGGCGGGCGTTTCCACGTAAATTAGCCGCGTATTGGGCTGGATGGCGGCGGCAAATTCAGCTGCATTGGTTTGCTCGACAAAGGTGGTTTCAATGCCCCACGCGGGCAATTTGTGGGCCAGTAATTTGTAGGTAGTGGGGTAGAGCGTTTTTTGGGCGACGACATGGTCGCCCGCTTTAAGGAAAGTAAGCAGGACGAGGGAGACGGCGGCCATGCCGGAGGCTAAGGCCAACGCTGCTTCGCCTTGTTCCAGGCGAGCGATTGTCGCCTCGACCTGTTTGGTGTTGGGGGAGCCATAACGGCCGTAAAACTGCGGGTGAGCCGGGCTGACCATCGCTTCGGCAATCTGCTCTGGGCCAGTAAACTTATATGTGGCGCTTTGAAAAATGGGGTTGGATACGGCCGTTGTCGGATTTTCCCCATCTCCCCCATGAATCAACTGTGTTTGTAAGCCTGCGTTATCCTTCATTTGTATCACCCCTTTCGCCTAATTGGCGCTCGCCTGTACAATAAGCTATCCACTTTTGAGCCACTCCTTTACCTCGAATGGATTGTTTGCCATTCGGGCCAAGTTTACGAGGAAAAAAGTAGATTGGCTACAATCACGTACATCGTTTTGTGGAAAAAATTCACGTCCTGTTCACGGGATGGAACGCTGTCGTAATATGATTTGTAATTCACGCATTGTTAACTAAAAGATGGCGTAAACACGCTTGACCCTAAGAATCCATTTGCGGTACTATGAGAAAGATGAAAAAAGGGACGACGCTTTCAGAGCGTACCCTGGGCAAACTTAGCCACAAACTGAAATCAGATCTGAGCATCGGCTACAAGATTATTTTGCCATATTTGGTGCTAACCCTGGTTGTTGCTGGCGTAGGAGCTTTTGTCATTAGCAATCTGGTGGCAAGTTCTTTAGAAGAACGATTTAGTAATCAACTTCTTGACGCCGGTCGGATTGTCTCTGAAAGCACAATACAGTATGAAGAAAGCCGGCTGCAAACATTACGCACCGTAGCCGGTACACTTGGCGTGCCCGAAGCCGTGGCTGACGCCGATGCCGTCGCGCTTGCCAAACTTGTCCCTCAAATTATCGCCAATAGTAACAGCCATTCCGTTATTCTGCTTGATAGAAACGGGCAGGAGATCTACGGATGGCATCAACTACCAAGTTCCGGGTTCAACGCGCCTCGTGTGAGTTATCATGAAGATTTCTCGTCAGAGCCAGAGGTTCGTCAGGTTTTAGACGGTATTGTTGACGCTTATGGCGATAAGCGTATTTTGTTATGGGAGACCGAAGGACTCCTGACTTTATACACCGTTGGGCCTGTTTTTTTTGAGGGCGAGTTAGTTGGGGCGGCGATGGTGGGCGATGAAATTCGCCAGATGACGACTGACCTGGCGGTTGCAGCCGTTGCTCATGTGTCGTTATATGACCAAAAGGGTCGACTCTTGGAAACCACCCTCGGCGGTGGGCAGGAATCAGAAAATTTGGCCCAAAGTTTGGACATCCTCAATGAAAGTCAATCATTTTATGAAGAGGTAAGTCGTAATGCCCAAGACATAACGCCAGTCCGGTTGGTTAATCTTTTGGAGCAAGAATATAAGCTGGCTTATGGGGATTGGCGGTTGCGAAACCAATCAGCGGGCATGTTTAGCGTCGCGCTGCCGAGTAATTTCATTATCTCGGCAATCTCGACCAGCCGTAATTCGTTCAGCCTCATATTTGCATTGGCAACGCTTGGCGTTTTGGCTGTTGGTTTCTTAACGGCGCGGCAAATTATTAGGCCGGTTGATCGCCTTGTGCAGACGGCTTTGGCTGTGTCGTCAGGCGATTTGGCGCAGCGTTCTGGAATTGAAAGTCAGGATGAGATTGGCAAGTTGGCTGAAGCTTTTGACTTGATGACTCAGACACTGGCTGAACGCAATCAGGATTTGGCGGAGCAGGCCAGTAAGTTGGAAGCGGTTATCAACAGTATCGTGGACGGCGTAATTGTGTTGGATATGGATGATCATTTTATTACAACCAACACGGCCGCTCAAAAATTGCTGGTTGATATGTCGCATGATTTTCATGTGGGGCCACTGCGTGAATTGACTGCCCCCAGCGAAGGACGAACGATTAAATCCAATGGATCCGCTCAGTCGGCGTCTTCGGCTTGGGTTCCGCGACAATACCAAATTGGTAATCGGGTTCTGAGCGCGCGGGCAGCCCCGGTAAAAACGTCGGAGCGTCAACAAGTAGGAACGGTGATTGTTTTGCGCGATATTACCAGCGAGGCGGAAGCGGGACGCTTGAAAGATGCGTTTATTACTAGTATTTCGCATGAATTGCGCACGCCTTTGACGGTGATTAAAGTATATACGGATTTGATTTTGAAGACGGCCAATGGGCAGATGGATGCCCGCTATGTAGGTTTTTTGCAAAAGATTAGCCGTAACAGCGACCATTTGGAACAACATATTAACCAATTGATCAATATCTCTGAACTCCAGGCGGGCACGTTTAATTTGAATATGAAGCGGCTTGATTTTGTCGCGCTTGTTCAGGAGGTTGTGGATAAGTGGCGTGAGCGCTTTGAAGGTAAGGCGTTGACAGTTGATGTACAATTATTGGATAGTCCGGTGTGGATTCAAGCTGATCCGGATCAGTTGAAGTGGGCGGTTGAGGTTCTTTTGAGCAATGCGCATAATTACACATTAAACGGCCGTGTTACAGTGCGTGTCTTCAATGAACCAAACGAGGTGCGATTGGACGTGATTGATACGGGTATCGGTATTGCCGCAGCCGATCAGCCCCATTTATTTGATCGCTTTTTCCGGGCCAGCAATGCACTGAACTATAATGTGCGTGGCGTAGGTCTGGGATTGTTTATTACCCGTTCTATTGTTGAATTGCATGACGGCCGTATTTGGTTAGAGAGTGAATCTGGACAGGGCAGCGTATTTAGTATTGCCTTGCCGTTGGATGAGTGACGCGATGGCTTTGCCTGAACCGCACAAAGAAACCGAAGAACGCAAAAAGAATCGGACATGGCTCCTGTTTTTATGGGCGCTGTTGTTGAACTTTATTTGTATTTTTTCTTCTGTTTGGTTGGCGAGTTTAATGCAAGGAAGCGATTCGGTTGCCGCCAGCATGTTGGCCAACAGGGAGGCTGATTACGGCGTTTCACGCCGGGAGGATGCGTCTTCTTTTGGGCCGTTGGATCCCATCGTCATCGAAGGAGCAGCCACAGACGACGCCGGTTTGCGCCGAACGCCAGAGCCGAATGAAACTTGGGTTCCGCCGGTAACAGCCACGCCGTCGCCGACAGTTGTTGTTCCTTCGCCGACCGCCTCTGCTGCTCCGACATTGACGGAAACGGCGCCTCCTACGGCTACGCCTGACGCTTCACCGACCAAGAAAGTTACCAGGACGGCCGTGCCCACGAGCACATTAACAACGCCTACGCCAACGCCAACCTTTGCGCCTACATTTACGTTGACGCCGCCAAGCCCGCCGACTTTCACGCCAACTTTTACACCATTGCCATCGCCATCGCCGCCGCCACCGCCGCCGCCCAGGCCGACTAAAACACCCGTCCCGCCAACCTCTACTTTTACGCCCATCCCGCTGCCAACGGCGACAAACACGCTGCCGCCGCCGCCGACAGCGACAAATACGCCCAAACCGGGGCCAGGGGGGACGCCGACATTTACGCCAGCCCCGTTGCCAACGGCGACTGACACACCTGTCCCGCTGCCAACAGCAACATTCACGCCTGCGCTGCCGCCAACGGCAACCGACACGCCCGCCCCGCCGCCGACGGCCACCGACACCCCTGTCCCGCCGGCAACGTTTACGCCTGAACCGGCGACCCCTGCGCCTTAACTGGCGTTGACCGTATTAGGTAGCATGTTTCGGGAAGTGCAATTTCCGAAATACCAAATGTAATTACGGGTGAGTCTTAGGTATTGCAGAACACCGCTGCGGCTGATTTTTAAATCGGCCGCAGCGGTGTTTTATTTTGGGTCAAATGGGGGGACGTGGCGGGAAGGTTATTTCGTATAGCCGTGCGGATGGGCTTGATGCCAGTCCCAGGCCATCTGGATGATGGTTTTTAGTTCAGGGTATTTGGGTTTCCACCCAAGTTCATGATTGATCGTTTCGCTGCTGGCAATCAAGATGTCGGGGTCGCCAGCGCGGCGCGGGCCAATTTCGGCCGGGATGGGATGTCCGGTCACTTCACGCGCTGTTTCGATGACTTCTTTTACGCTAAAGCCACGGCCGTTTCCCAAATTGTACTTACGACTTTCCCCGCCATCTAATATGGCGTTCATCGCTAAAATGTGCGCTTCGGCCAAATCAACAATGTGGATATAGTCGCGCACGCAAGAGCCGTCCGGCGTGTTGTAATCATCGCCAAAAATGGTGATTTTCTCCCGTTGGCCCAAAGCGACTTCTAGTACCAACGGAATTAGATGCGTTTCGGGATCATGATCTTCGCCACGCTCTTCTGTTGCGCCGCAGGCATTAAAATAGCGCAGGCAAGCGTAGCGCATGTCGTATAACTTATCCATCCAATACAAATTGCGTTCCAGGATATTTTTGGATTCGCCATAAGGGCTGCCAGGCACGATGCGTTCTGTCTCGGCGATGGGCATTTGTTCGGGGTCGTCGAATAAATTGGCTGTCGAAGACAGAATGAATCCTTTGACGCCATGTTTCACAGCGCTTTCCATCAAATTGAGGCCATTCACGATGTTGTCGCGCAGGTACATAAACGGCTTCTCGACGGATTCGCCGACGAGAGTGTAGGAGGCGAAGTGCATGATGCCATCGGGTTTGTGCGCGCTAATGACAGTTTCGACGGCCGTTTTATCCGCCAAATCACCCTTGACAAAAATGGCGTCGGGATGAACCGCATCTTCATGACCCTGGTATAAATTATCAAAAACAACGACTTCCGCGCCCGCTTTGATAAGACGCTCAACGGTGATGCTGCCTATGTAGCCGGCGCCGCCGGTGACTAAAATTTTCATGTGTATAACTCCTTGTTTAGGGAAAGCGGATGTGCACTCCCGTTTTTATTTGGCGTTAATGGCCAGGTGCAATTTTACCTTATTACACTTTCGCTTTACCTGTCGTTTGACATTTGGGATGGCAACGATTGGGCAAGAGCCAGCTAGGTTTTATTCCTGGCGGCGTGGATCTAATAATTCGTCAATATGCAGCCAGAGGATGCGCGCGTAATGGAAGATGGCAGGCGACAATAGCAAAAGGGTGGGCAGCAGAGCCAGTAGATACCAGGTCGCCGAGGCGTTGTTGGCATAGAGATAAATGGCAATGGGTAGAAGGGCGGCGACGGCCATCACGTAGCCGATGAAGACTGACATCATAAAATAGCCGTCTTCCCGCTCAAACTTGATGTCGCAAACGGCACAGGTTTCGTTCATTTTCATAAATGTATCGAAAACTTCACCTTCTAAACAATGAGGACAGTGTGATTTTAGTATGGCGTTTAATCGCAAAGCGCGCTCCTGCGGTGTAATTGTACAGGCCAATAGGTTACACAAAGCTTCGCAGAGGAGACACAGAGAATCAGGGAGAGACCGGGGAGAAAAATATCGTAAAAATTATGGTTTCTTCTCCGTCCTCTCTGGGGAACTCCGTGTGGACTCAGCGTCTCTCTGTGTTCCTAATGACATCTGAATGGTTACAATGCGGTAACGATAACAAACAACCGCCCTGGCGACAATTTTTCGTTTATAATGGGTGATAAACTATGAACAAACAGCCCTTCAAACAAGAAATCCAGCAATCTCCCATTAATTTAGCCAAGGCGGCGCTGGTATTGGCCCGCGCAGTGGCTTATCCTGATTTGGATGTTGCCCATTATTTGGCGCGGTTAGATGAATTGGCGGCGTTGGCGGAAACGGCCGTCTCCCCCCACGACTCCATTTTAACCCAGGCCGATACTTTAGCTGATTTCTTGTTCCGGCAGCAAGGCTTTCAGGGCAATTTAGCCTTCTACTTCGACCCGCGTAACAGCTTCTTCAACGAAGTCTTGGAGCGTCGCCTGGGAATTCCGCTCACGCTCTCTCTCCTTTATGTGGCAATTGCCGAACGCTTGGGTTTACCGGCCTTTGGCGTGGGGATGCCCGGTCATTTCATCGTCGCTGTGCGCGTAGCCGGGCAAGATTATTATCTTGACCCATTCCACGAGGGGAAGCGGCTGACGATGCAAGATTGCGCCAAATTGGTGCGGGAAACGACGGGCTACGAATTTAATGAGGCGTGGCTAACGCCGGCGGAGCCTATCGCCATCTTGGCGCGGATGTTGAATAATTTGCGCAATATCTATGTGCAATATCAGCGGTGGGGGGAGGCGGCTGCCGTTATCGAACTGCTTACTTTAGTCCAGCCAGACGTCCCCCACCATTTACGCGATTTGGGCTTCGTGCATTTTCAAAACGGCGCGCCCCATCTGGCCGCCCATTATCTCGACGCCTATTTGCAGGAGCAGCCCAATGCGCCGGACGCCGATTCTATTCAACATAATGTGAGCCAGGCGATTGATAAATGGGTGCGGTTAAACTAGATGAATCGATTGGCTGAACAAATTCCGTCGTTGGGGCCGCTGCTGGCAAAAGCAGATCATGTTGACATCAAAACGATTGACAGCCCGGCCGACATGCGGACGTTTATCGCCGGGATGTTGTCGCATTCTCCGGTTTGGTTGAAGTTTTTGTATGGGGTGCGCTGGGTGTTTGTGCGTTTGTTGGGGATGCGACAAGAAGGGTCTCCATTGGAACGGCCGTTACTTCCCGCAGACATCTCATTCACACCCGGCGACTCGGCCACATTCTTTACCGTAACTATGGCCGAGCCAGATCGCTACTGGGTGGCTGAAGCGTCCGACACCCATTTGACGGGGTATGTGGCTGTGATTGTGGAGCCGTTGGCCGCAGGAAATCGGTTCCATGTGGTTACGATTGTCCATTACCATCATTGGACGGGGCCGGTCTATTTTAATGTGATACGGCCGTTTCACCACATCGTCGTGCGGCAAATGATGAAAGCGGGGGCGCGCTACAAACCAATCAAATAAAAATACGATTGACTTTGTCACCAGTCAGCGTGAAATTGAATTCTAGCGCCGTTAATAGCTTATCTTAACGCAAAATCATGTTGACAGAAGCGACTAATCTGCGTAGATTTAGGAGCATGACGACTCGCAAGCACACCCCCAAACTCACTGACCCAACCGGACGCGCCCATGCCTTAACTGGCGAGGTGTCGCGGATTGGCCGGGCGGTAGAAAATGAGATTGTTGTCAGCAGCAAGCGCGTCTCGCGGGAACACGCCTGCGTGCGCCGCGAAGGTTGGCGGGCTATCTTGGAAGATTTAGGCAGCGCCAATGGCACGTTTTTGAATGGTGAGCGTTTATCGGAACCAATGCAATTGCGTGATGGCGACCAGATTAAGGTGGGGGATGTGCAGTTTGTTTTTCATGACCCGGATGTGACGTACCAAGACTCGGTTTTGCCGGAGCTGGAAATGGATGTTCCGGCGGGATTGGTACGGGTTAATCGGCAGTTGGTGGAGTTGGCCCCCAAAGAGTTTGATTTGTTGGCGTTTTTGTTTTCGCGGACGGGCTTGGTTTGCTCGAAGGATGCGATTGGCACGGCCGTTTGGCCTGAATACCATGATGGCGTCTATGATTACCAAATCGAGAACCTGGTGCGCCGATTGCGAACAAAACTGGAGCCAGACCCGACCAATCCGCAGCTTTTGCTCACTGTGCGCGGGCGCGGGTACAAGCTCGTTGGTTAAGATATTTTCACCGCAAAGACGCAGAGGACGCAAAGTTTTTTTCGTTTTCTCTTTGCGCCCTTTGCGCTCTTTGCGGTTATTCCTGGAAGGATAGCCAGTTGTTAGCTAACCGTTAGGCAGTCAAAACCCCATTTTAAGTATCATCAATTCATCGCAAAAAAGAGAGTCTTGGTTTGAAACCTGGAGATGAATGATGAAACAAGATGCTGTGCAGCAAGCGCGCCAAATGCGACGGCCGTTCCTAACTTTTCAAATTTAACCGTGAAGAACGCAAAGAACGCTAAAATATTTCTTGTTTTTCTTTGCGCCCCTGGCGGTGAATTCTAAAATCTGGTAGACAATTATAAACAAGAGGGAACTGTGGCGCGGACAACGTTGGAAGGACAAACCGTAGGCAAATATCGCATTTTGGAACCGCTGGGGCGGGGCGGAATGGCGCGCGTTTATCGCGGCTACCACCCTCAACTAGATCGCTTCGTCGCCATCAAAGTATTGCGCTCTGATTTGGTCGAAGACGAAATTTTTTTGACCCGCTTCCGCCGTGAAGCGCAGGCCGTCGCCGCTTTGCGCCATCCCAACATTATTCAGGTGCATGATTTTGACGTGGAAGACGACATCTACTTCATGGTGATGGAGTTGATGGACGGCGACACGCTGCATACCCGCCTCAATGATTACCGCGTGCGCGACGAGCAAATGCCCTGGGGCGAGATGGTACGTATCTTGCTGGATGTGCTAGACGGATTGGCTTATGCCCATCAAGAAGGGATGGTACACCGCGATATTAAACCGGCCAATATCTTGCTGACGCGGCGCGGCCAGGCGGTGCTGGCTGATTTTGGCATCGCCCAGATTGTGGGCGGCACGCGCCATACGGTATCCGGAGCGCTGCTGGGCACGCTCAACTACATGGCCCCAGAGCAAGGATTGGAAGGCGTCAGCGATGTGCGCAGCGATTTATATTCGCTGGGCGTAGTGTTATATGAGATGTTAACCCGTCAGCCACCGTTTGACGCCGATACGCCGTTGGCTATTTTGCTCAAGCATGTCAACGACCCGCTGCCCCTGCCCCGTGAACAGAACCCTGATATTCCGGCCCCATTGGAACGGATTGTGTTGAAGGCGCTGGCGAAAGAGCGCGACGGCCGTTTCCAATCTGCCTCTGAAATGGCCGAAGCGATCAAACAAGCCGCTGCCGAGGCCCAAATCGAACTGCCCGCCCGTATCTCTATGCCGCTATCCTTTTCCACCAACGACGCGCCCGCCGAATCCGTCGCCGTCTTTTCGGGCACAGCGCGGGCCAAGCTGGCTGATGTGGAATTTGCGGCGCAAGATACGGCCGCTGCCCGCCTTGATGACCTTGTTCCCGACCTGGCCGAGTTGAAAGCTCAAGAACCGTCCGTAGCCCGCGTAGCGGCCAATCCACCCCCCGCCGATAAAGCTAAGAAGCTGACTGTTGGGCGGGCCATGCTTAACAGCGCGGGCATGATTACTTTGTTCAACTTGTTGGTGATCATGTTTTCTGGTCGTCGGGGGCCGGAATGGTTCTTTGAGCAGGGCTGGCCGGTCGAGCTGTTATTGGTCGCCATCTTCTTTTGCCAACTTATGATCGCCCGACGCAATATCTGGTTGTTCATTCCGGCTGGGCTGCTGTTTGGCGAGGCGGTTTTGCTGGGCTATTACTCAGTCACGGGCAATTGGGATGATTGGGCGTTTCTGTGGCCGCTGCAAGTTTTTGTCGTTGCGGCCGTGCTTTATTACACAATTAACCGCGCCGCGCCATCGGCTCAGCCCGATGAGTTGGCCGTTTCGTTGGGCCGTCGTTACCGTCGTTTCTCCATCATTGGCATTGGAATCCTCACCTTTTTCGCCCTGGTTATCGGTTGATAGCTGATCGTTAGCTAACGGTTAGGCAGGGGGACGGCCGTTCCCTTACACTCCAAATAGAAACAACATTCGTTCGTAGTAAGCCACGTAGTCTGCGGAGTGGCGTTCCAGGAAACGGCGCTCCGTCGCTAATTCGTTCGTAGTAAGCCACGTAGCCTGCGGAGTGGCGTTCCGAGAAACGGTACTCCGTCGCTAAACTGCGCGACTGCGTACCTGACTACGAACCTTTTACAAAGTGAACCCATTCGTTCGTAGTAAGCCACGTAGTCTGCGGAGTGGCGTTCCAGGAAACGGCGCTCCATCGCTGAACTGCGCGACTGCGCACCTGACTACGAACCTTTTTAAGGAGTGAAATCATGGAAAAGCGAACAGCAAATTTCAGTGGGATGCTATTAATTGTTTTAGGCGGCCTGGCTCTGATACACACGACGATTTTGCCCTGGCTGGGTTGGGAATATGGCTTATGGCGTTTCTGGCCCTTGTTTGTAACGGCCGTTGGCCTAACCTTCGTCGCCGTCCCCTTTATCTTTAACGAGCGGCGGGGGTTGAAATCTTTGTTCATCCCCGGCTTGCCCATTTTAGTTGTGAGCATGTTGCTGTTGTGGGGCAGCGTCTTTAACGCCTGGGGCATTTGGGATTATATGTGGCCGATGGTGATTTTGGGGCTGGCCTTTGGTTTCATTGCCGCTGCCGTATTCATGGGCAACATTTGGCTGGTGATTCCGGGCATCATCATTGGCGTCAACGGTTTGCTCTTCCAATTCTGCGCCATTACCGGCTTGTGGGATTTGTGGGCTATTTTGTGGACGATGGAGCCGCTGTCGGTCGGGTTGGCCCTGATGGTTGCCAGCGCCGGTAAACGGCCCAAATTGATGCGGGCCGGTCTCATCGTCAGCGCGGTTGCCGCTGTGTTATTCAGCATGATGAGCTTTATTTTATCGGGTTGGATTAGCGTGGTTGGCGCGGGATTGTTGATTGTGGCCGGGGTTAGCTTATTGACTCGCGGGCGCGGCCTGGTTTTGCTCAAAGAAAAAGCGCCGGATGAGAAGCTAGCAGACGCGATTGAGTTTTGAAAGCTGATGATTGCTCATGTGATAGCCGCCACCAGGGTGGCTATCACATTTTTGAGACGGCCGTTTCCGCAAGAACGGCCGTCTTCTATTTCTCGTGATTACACTTTGTTTCCCCGCAAAATAAAATAAACAGCCAGCAGCAGCAGCGTCACCTGGAACTCCATGCCGCCCATCGGGAACCCTTCGGCCGGAGTAAACGACCAGCGGCCCCAATGTACCATCCCAATCGCGCCCAGCATCGGCGGAATGATGAGCAAGCCGCCAATCCGGGTGACAATATCCTTCGTAAATGCGCCAATCAAAATCAGCGCGCCGCCAGCCGCTTCAGCCAACGCCACCAGCGTCAGAACCGTGACCGACAACCCCATCGCCCCGGCCATCCCGCTCAGATTGGGGAATTTGGTGAGGCCATGATAGAGGAAGACGCTGGCTAAAGCGATACGCGGCGCCCAATGGGCGTATCGGGCTAATCCGTCCAGGGCGCTGGAATTATTGCGTGCAGACATGGTTGAACTATTTATTGCATTTGTCATTTATTTTTCTCCTACATTATGATGGGTTTATAACACTCGTCTGGATTATGCGGGTTGATGGCGTTAATTTGTGTAAGTCGCCTTACAAAATAAGAATCATTTTATTTTGTAGGGCAGCTTACAGCCAGAAGATTTGCAAGCGGGGAATGAGAAACGGCCGTTCCCCCTGCACTGGGGAGAAACGGCCGTTTCGACTAGAGGCGCTTCCCGTCACCTCTAAAAGATAAAGTCAATCAAAAACCAATCAGCGACCCGGAATTGCCAACGAATCGCCGGTTTCCACATTTGCCTCTGGCAGATAGGTCAGTTCGGCATGAGTGATGTCGGTGATGGCGGCGAAGTAACGCCCCGGCTGCCGGGTGCGTAAGTGGAAGACAACTTCGCCATTGGCATCGGTGAGACCGCTTTCGGCAACGAGATCGCCGTCAGGCGTGTCCACCGTCAGGAAAACGGTTGCATCGGCTGCAGGTTCGCCATATTCATCGGCCACAGTAACGGCCGTGTACAAATTGTAATGTCGTCCCTGCTTCGTATAGCTCATGGTAATATCGGCTGCGTGCATCGTCAGACTGCCCGTTTGCAGCAGATTCAGCGCATCATTAGCCTGCACCAGGCCGAATCCGTAATGAACATCGCGGCCCGGATCGCCCAAATCCAATGCCGTCTCCTGCATTGCCAGACGGATGCCTTCATTTGTCCACGATGGATTGGCGCTCCAGAGCAGAGCCGCGACCGCCGAAACATGCGGCGTAGCCATAGATGTGCCGCCCCACGCCTCATAGCCACTGGCCGGATACTCCCACAGGTGGGTCACATCGCCGTTAAAGCCTAGTTTGTCAGCGACCAGGAACTGCCCATCCTCTTGGCTGAGGCTGATGGCCGGGATGTCCGATGTATTGCCTTCGCCCAGCGTACCCCAGAAGTTGCCTGGCTCGTTGTTGTAGATAACTGCGGCCACGCCGCCGCTGTTTTGTACATTCATCACTTTATCGTAAAAGCTGATGTCGCCACGGGCACACAAGACAACCATGTCCGCCCAATCCCCAGTCGCAGTGCATAGGCCGCCGTCAACCAAAACGCCAGACGCCGTGCCAAAGGGGCTGAACTCAATGCCGTGCGCCGCATAAGTCACACCGTCAACGGCCAACTCATCGGTAGCCAGGTAAGAGACTGTGCTCAAGACATCTACGCCCGGCGCAGCCAGCTCCACCGCATCGTTGAACTGCGAGAAGTCAGCGACGACATTGTTGATGTCCACAGCCGCCACGGAAATAACCGAGTCGTAGGATGCGGGATAGTGGTATTCTTCGATGCCATCATTGCTGGCGGCCCCGACAGATAAGATGCCGCGTTCGTAAATGGCGTTAAAGGCTTGTTCCTCCTTGCCTGTGGCCTGGGTTCCGCTCAGGCTCATGCTGATGATGTTGGCGCCGGCTTCTTCACAAGCGTAGGCGGCGGCGACTAGATCGGAGCTGTGAGCTTTGGAGACCCACAGGCCATTGAAGTCGAAGATTTTGACGATGAACAGGTCAACGCCGGGGGCGACGCCGATGACGCCTACTTCGTTATCAATGGCGGCGATGGTTCCGGCCACATGGCTGCCATGGCTGTTGGTATCATAGGTGAATTCTTCACCCGGAATTTGGGAGATGCCGTCTACGTTGTCGGGCAGGTCTTCATGGGTCGGCGAGTAGCCGGTGTCGATGATGCAGACTTTGCGATTGGCGCCATCGTAGCCTTGCGCCCAGACGTCGGGGGCTTGCACGGCCGTTACGCCATAAGGAACCACTTGCTCCGTCAACGTCTCCAATTGGGCCGACAATGAAACGCCGGCCAGGGAGCGGGGCGGGTCCGCTTCCACGCTGACCACATTGGGGTTGCGTTGGAGGCCGGGCAGGGCCGCTTCCGGCAATGTGACGGCGTAGCTGTTCAATTCAGTAAATTCATGGTGCATTTGGGCGCCGGCCTGGGCCAGCGCGCCGCGCACAGCATCCCGCTGGCCGGGCGCATATTCCACATAGACGCGAACCGGATCGGGGGCCTGGTTCGCCGTCGCTGCCAACGGCACAGCGACCAGTAAGATTAGCAAAATAATCATCCCTAAACGACGCATGGGTAAAGCGTGCATGGTTGTTTTCTCCTTTTAAGAAAAGCGTAATGGATTTGTCACTTCGACTAGCTAAAGGGAGGAATCTTTTCTGAATACACATAACGGCAAAGATTTAGGCTCGCTGACGAATTTTATGGTAGGGGCGCGGCCTTGTGCCCGCCCAGTCAAGGGCGACCACAAGAGTCGCCCCTACAACCACACAATAACTCAGAAAGCCAGATTCTTCCTCGTTTCGCTTGTCGAAATAATAGAGACGGGACTGTTCTATGCGATTGATCCTCTCCTTTGGGCAGGTTCCAGGGAGAAAACAAACTGTTAGGGGCTGGCTCCCACCATCCCGCAGGCAAATAAGATAGATGTCTGCCCTGATCTATTTAATTGTTGAATGAATTGCTTCGGCTCCCAATCCCCGGTGCGGCGTAAACTGTGATGATGCGGGGCTGACTATGCCTTCTAGCATATCAAATCTAGCCTTTTGTTACAAGTCATGTTGACCGGTTCACACGGTTTTTCAGTAGTCTGCTTGTCATGCCTGCGAAGGCAGGCATCCATATTTTGTTACAGGAGAAGATGGATTCCCGCCTGCGCGGGAATGACGGCAAAATGGGACTACTGAAA
>JANTGY010000044.1 GCA_024762695.1 Anaerolineae bacterium | reverse complement strand
GAGACAGAGACAGAAAGCGCGCGTTATTGGCCGCTGATTGCGTTCAGCATAGCTTTTTTTGTTTATTGGATGACGTTAGCCCCGGATTTGACCGGGGCGCATTATGGCGTGGACGGCGGCGAACTAATTACGACGGCCGTCACCCTCGGCATTCCCCATCCCCCTGGCTATCCCACCTACACCTTGCTGGGCAAGCTCGTCAGCCTACTGCCCATCGGCACAGTCGCGTACCGCTTTAATTTGTTTTCGGCGGCAGCAATGGCGACGGCCGTTGGGTTGATTGCCGTCGTGCGTCTTCCGTCTTCCGTCGTGAAACGTCATACGCGGCTAGCAACCGATTACAGCCCGCTTGTCGCCGCGCTTGTTTTTGCTTTCGCGCCGCTGGTGTGGAGTCAGGCAATCATCACTGAAGTGTATGCGTTAAATCTGGCGTTTTTGGCCGCTTTCTTGTGGGCATTGCTTGGTAAACGGCCGTCATTCTTCACCGGCATCTTACTCGGCCTTAGTCTCACAACCCATCTCAGCAGCGCGCTTATGCTGCCTCTCGCCCTACTCCTGGTTCCATGGCGCGATTGGCTCAAGCTAGCGCTGGGTTTGGCGCTGGGCTTAACGCCGCTGCTGACGCTGCCCTGGCTGGCCGGCGGCGACAGCCCCATCGTCTGGGGCGATCCGACGACATTACAGGGCTGGTTTTGGCTTGTCAGCGGTCGTTTGTACCAAAACAATCTCTTCGGCATCGCCCCAACAGATTTGATGGCGCGGCTGCAAGCATGGGGGGCGCTGCTGCTGCGCCAATTCGCCTGGATTGGCTTGCCGCTGCTTATTTTTGCTTTTTACCAAGCTAAAGGGCCAGTTTTGCGCGCGCAATTGGGTTTATTGGGCACGGCCGTTCTCACCCTCATTTACGCCCTGGGTTATGCCGCCAGCGACGCCGTCGTCTTTACTCTGCCCGCCCTCCTGCTGTTAAGCCTCTTATTAACGCCCGGTTTGCGTTGGTTAGGCAGATGGGCCTGGCTCTTGCCGCTGGCCTCCCTTCTGCTAAACTACAGCGCGATTGATTTGAGCGGCGACCGGACGGTACGGCCGTTAGCCGAAAACCTGTTGCAAAATGCGCCGCCCAACGCCATCCTGCTAACGCCCGGCGACCAAACAATTTTCACCTTGTGGTATTTTCAACACGTCGAAGAACAGCGACCCGACCTCATTTTGGCCGATGCCAACCTGCTGGCCTTCGATTGGTATCGAGTACGATTACGACAACTTTATCCTGACTTAAACGGATTGGGAGCGGACGATTTGACCCATTTTCGACAAACTAACCAGGCGCGACGGCCGTTTTGCACCGCCGCGCTGCAAACAGAGAGCCAACTTGACTGCTCCATGCCAACAAACCCATGAGTAAAACCAATAAATCCCGCCGCCCGGCTCGCCTTCTCGCCCTCGGCGCTGTCCTGCTGCTTCTCCTCTGGTTGGGTCTCAAAGGATGGCGCATCGCCCAGGCCGCCCAATCGCTGCTGGCGCGGCAAGCCGAGGCGGAAACGCTGCTGGCTGGCGGCCTGACCACCCTCGACCCCGACGCCGCAGAAGAGCTGGTTTTAAGCCTGCGCCGCGACACGATGACGCTGAAAACGGAAACGGCCGTCTTCATGCCAATCGCCCCCTACCTCGGCTGGCTGCCCCAAGTCGGCCCGATGGCGGTCAACGCCCCCCACTACATGGAAATGGCCGACTCCGGAACGGCAACGGCCGTCTACGCCCTGCGCGGCTTCAAACCAGCCCTGGAATTATTGGGGAACAACGAAATCACTGCCGACCTCATCCCCGCTCTGACCCCCATCATCGCCGATGCCCGTCCAGAATTGGCCGCCATGAGCCGCGAACTGGATAAACTCGCCGCCGCGCGCGGCCAAATTGAAAACTTGGAAGACCAGCCGGCTCAATTACAAACGCTCATTCAACAAATGGACGACTGGCTGCCTCTGGCCCAAACTGGCTTGAAACTGGCTCCCTACGCGCCGCAAATGTTAGGCAGCGACGGTCCGCGCCGCTACCTCATCATCGCCCAAAACGAGGACGAACTGCGCGCGACCGGCGGCTTCATCTCCGGGGCGGGATTGGTGACGGTGGAAAACGGCCGTATCGCCAACCTCGATTTCCAGGACGCCAACCAGATAGACAATTGGCTGGAGAAGCCCTACGACTTCCCGCCCCAACCCTTATACGACCATATGGGATTGGAACTATTCCTTTTCCGCGACGCCAATTTCTGGCCTGATTTCCCCACTTCGGCCGAAAAAGCGATGGAATTGTATCAATATGGTCAGGATTCGCCGCCGCTCGATGGCGTCATTGCCGTTGACCAGCGCTTCTTGCAGCTCCTGGTCGAAGCTGTCGGCCCCATCAATATCTCTGACGCCGATTTAGTCATTAACAGCGACAATGTCATCGAAAGTTTGCAAGCCGCCTGGGGCATCCAGGATGGCGAGGAAGTGCGCGATTGGCTATTCGACCGCAAGGCGTTTATCGGCCTCTTTGCCGCCGCCATTCAAACCCAGATCGAAGCTAACGCCGGCCAAATTGACCCCGTTTTGCTGATTGAAAACATGCTCCAGGCCATCGAGGCCAAACATCTGCAAATTTACATGCGCGACCCGGCTCTGGCGATGGTCTTGGCTGAATTAGGCTGGGACGGCCGTCTCCCCCACGCCCCACAGCATGATTTCCTCATGGTTGTGGAAAGCAACATGGGTTACAACAAAGCCAACTTAATCACTAAACAAGAAATCGCCTACCAGGTTCAAATGCAGGCCGACGGCACGGCCGTTGCCAGCCTGAACGTCAACTACCAACATCCCGGCCAAGCGAACGGAGAACCTTGTGCGCAAGGGGCGACATATAACATCGAAACGGCCGTCAGCTACCAAAACCTGGTCAACAAATGTTACTGGAACTACCTGCGCGTTTACGCCCCACCCAACAGCCAGCTCATCAACTCCAGCCGCCATATCATTCCCGGCGAAACTCTCTACAGCGGCCAAGACTGGGACAGTCCCGCTCAAACTGTCAACGACCTGGCCGGGCTGACAACATTCGCCAATTTTATGATGGTTCCTCCCGGCGAACGGCTGAACGCAAACTATGTCTACCAACTGCCCGCCAGCGTCATCCAATCGGCCAATGGCAATAATCAATATCAACTAACGCTGTTCAAACAGGCGGGAACGCGCCCTAGTCCTGTTTCTATCGCTGTCATCCTGCCTGAACAAGCCATCCTTGACGGGGCTACACCTCCACCAACACGCATTGAAAGCAATACGCTTTACTTCCAATTTAGCCTGGAAAGCAATTCGGTTATAATGGTTGACTATCACAACCGTTAATGCTTTATCAGGGATTAGCCATTCAGGAATAATTCATGTCAAGACGATTCTGGACCGTTACCATTTTATTGGGCGTCATGGCGTATGCGTTTGCGCTGCGGGGCGAGAGCGCTTTCGGGCTTCCATTCACTTTTGCGCCGCCTAACAACCCAACTATCCCCACACGAACGCCTACGCCTGGCCCAACATCGCCCCCACCGCCAACAGCGACGCCCGGCCAGGGGGGTGGAGGCGGCAACGCTACGGCCGTTCCCACCAGCACAATCGAAGCCACCGCTACCGCAACGACGGCGCCCACCATCACCGCCACCTTCATTCCCGTCGGCGAAATCTTGCCCACGGCGGAAGGCTGCGGCCAACCGCCCACCATTCAAGCCCAAAACCCCATTAACGTGCGCCTCGGCCCCGGCTCAGATTACGAGGTCGTCGCCACGTTGGCCTATCTCGACGTGCGCCCCATCATCGGCCGTGCCGCCGACGCCGAGTGGTGGTTGATTCAGTTGGAAAACGGGGTCAGCGGCTGGGTATTCGATGCCGTCGTCGTTGTACACGGGTATACGGGCAATGTCCCCATCGTCCCCGCGCCGCCAATCAACGGCCAAACGCCTACGCCAGGCGCGCTCTGGGAGCCTACGCCCAATCCCGTTTGCACTATTGCCCCCACCAATACCACCACGCCAACCCCAACAGCCGAATCCACAACAGAGAATGGAGTGGCTGCCACGCCGACTGACACCGTAAATGAAATAACGGCAACGCCAGGCGACGTCGCCGCTAACGCAGCCCAATCTGCCGCCACTGATGCGCCTTTACCCACGCAAACGGCCGTCGCCCCCCCTACGTTGGCCGCCGCTGAATCTACCAACGACGACCCAGCAAATGGCGACTCGGCGACCACCGAAATTTTCGCGCCGATTGCCGCTGCCGCGCCATTGGATGACGCTCCTGATGGCAGGCCCGTTGATTGGCTGCTGCCAGTGGCTGGACTGCTGCTTATCGGGGCTGGAGCCGCCGCTTTTGTGGCCCAGCGACGCCGCGCAGATGACGGCACTGAATAGACGCGGTTGGCATTCCTACGCAGCAACAAAGAATCCGATGCTGCCGACGAATTGCCGGGTAAAACGGCCGTAATTCCCACCACCGCCGCCAGCCCCCGGTATGGCCCCATTTTCGATCATTGTTGTCGCCACATAGACAATCTCATCGTCATCATTCATCAACAGTTATTGTGAGCGTCACCGGCAGCACAAAATGATCGCGTCCGTCCGGCAGCAGCAAACGAAGCCCTGTATCCGGGTTGTACAAGCCCACCTCGATTTGGGCCGGCCCATTGTATGGCTCCCCGCGAAACTGCATCTCATGCAGGTCAATAATGTACTCGCCCTGCACCCAACCAGTCGTGAGGCGCGTTCCATTGACCGGCGGCGCATCATGTTGGCCTAGTAAACGGCCGTCTTCCGCCAAAATATGCGTAAAAATCGTGTACGACACATCGCTCCCCGTCGCCAATGATTCCCAATACAATGTCAACGGTACGGGTTCGACCGCGCTAACCGTTGGGGCCGGCAAATCATATCCCACCAACCGAGCCACTTCTCCAAACGCCACCGACACAGGATTGGAAACAAGCGGCGGCGAGAATAGACGATCCTCCGCCACAATCTCGACTTCGCCAATTTTGAACTGTTCTACGCCCAATTCAATCACAATCTCAGCTAATCCCGCCTCGGCCAACGGCGGAACCGGCAGTTGGCGATGTTCCAAAACCTGCTCGCCATGCTGCCATAAAGTCGTCGGATACCGGCCCAAAGCAGGCGCATCACCCGACACGGCCAATTCGTCCCCAGCTTGCATTAGCAGTAATTTAGGCCGCAAATCTGGCAACGGCGTATCTGTCGCCTGCCATTTTAGGCCAACGAACAACGACTGTCCCGGCGCGACACGCCCGCGATCTAATCCAGACGCCACCAGCGTCAAACCATCTGCCAACCGTGCCGGTTCCGGCAAAGAGGGCAAGTCGCCAACCGCATACGGGTTTAGGAGAGGCTCAATTCGCGGCGAAAAACGAACTGGTTCTGGCAAGCGGAACTGCTGTCCCTGCGGCGCGCCCGTTTCATTCAGCCAATCGGCCGGGCGCAAACGACCATCCGGTTCGACTGCCAACAAAGTAATGGCGGCGGTGTACGTGAGGGGCGGCGTACCGGACGGAAGGGGCAAGAGATGATAGGTGGTCACGATTTGGTTGGGCTGCCACTCATCCGTTGGCAAACCGGTCGTATCAACCAACAGTTTACCATCATGGGTTAACGGCCATTCGTCCGCATCTAATAAACGAATATCAGCGTGGTAACGGGCTATATCGGCGGCCACAACCCGCCACTGCAAGGCCACAGTCAGCGCTGTATTGGCGGCGGCGTCTTCCTCAACCCACAGGCCGACTAGCTGTAATGGGCCATAATCAACAAAAACATCGGTCATCGGCGGGGGCGAGATGGGTTGACGAATGGCGTAGTCGCGCACGATTAAACCGTCAAATCGCGTCACACTGACCAGATTCCCCGCATTTTCCAGCGCAAAGGGTAAAACGCCCTGCCAATCGCGCGAGTCGCGGTCAGGCATGACGGTGAAAATATGTCTAGGCTGATCGCTCCATTGGGCTAATCGCTGCCACATTTCATCGGGTTGAGCAAAGCTGGGCATGACGATGGGGGTGTCGCCCTGATATTCAAAGTTAAAGGCCCAGCCAGCATCGGGTACGACAATCAGGTCGGTGGCGGCAGCGGCCGTTTCCAGATATTGGGCCGCGCCGCGCATATCCGCTTTAGCCACATCTGGATCGAAGAAGTAAGCCCACAAACCCCACAATGAAAGGAGAATGAAAGGTATGCCGAATACGGCCGTCCACCATCGGCGCGGCGCGGCGGCAATAAGAAACGCTGTCAACGGAATAAGGCCAATAGCATAAATGGCAATGTAACGCGGATGAGCAAATGAGCGAACGCTCCAAATCAGCAGCGCCATGCCCAATGGGATTAGCCAGGCGCCCGCTATCGGCAAACTTGTCCGTCGCTGACGCCATCGCAGCAGCAACAAACCGACTAATCCCGAAGCGGCCCAAACAGACAACCATTTCACCTCAGGGCGGGCCAATAATCCAGGCAGCCCGGTAAGGTGAAAAACCCAAACCTGCGAAAGTAAAAAGCGCCAGGAAACTGGTTCGGTCAAGAAAACGCCCGTTTGAACGCGATTCTGCACAGTCAAACGGTTCATTAAAATTGCTATGAACCAGGGCAAACTGAGTAAGCCGACAGCCAATTGAGCCGCTATCCAATGCCGCAAGTTTTGCCATTGTCGGCGGCGGGAAAATGTAAATAAAGCCCATAAGCTAATGAATGCGGCTAAGAATAAAACGATGTAGTGTAAATGCAGTCCAACAGCTTCAATAACGACTAATCCCACCCAAAGCGAGCGCGGGATTCGTGATTTGTTTCGAGTGATGCGACCAGTCAGAATCAGCAATGCCAGATAGATCAAGGGCAGAATGGCATAAACGCGAGTTTCTTGCCCGTAAATAATGGATAATGGCGAAATGGCGATGAGGCCGACGGCCGTCCACACGGCCGTTTTGCTCCCCATCCAACGCCGACTAAATGCGTAAACGGCCGCAATTTGCAACCAACTCGCCAGAACAGATGAATAGCGAGCCGCAAATGGCGTCAGGCCCACCAGCGACACCCACGCTTTCAAGCCAAAAAAGTAGAGCGGCGGATGGATATTGACAACCCGGTCGGCGGCGATTTCGGCCAGTGTGGAAGTTGCCAAATTCAGGCTGATTCCTTCGTCCCACCACAAGCTTTGGGCATCCAGGCGGAAAAGGCGCAGCGCAAAAGCGGCTAGCAAGAGGAAAATAAGGAAGGCGGAAGGCGGAAGGCGGAATAAAAGGCCAAGACCGCCATTTTTTAGCTTTTTGGCGTTAGGTCGGGTCATGGAATAGCCTCGACTGTGAGAGAAATGGGAAGGAGGATGCGGTTGTCGGGAACGGCCGTGCCGTCCGCATGAAGAGCGGGCAAGCGCAGGCCGTCGGACGCTGTGTACAATCCCACTGCGACTTGATAAACGCCGCGCGGCGCGTCTTTTGGCAGTTGGATGGCATATTCATCCACAATCACTTGCCCTTCGACCCAGCCATCGCTGGGCAAACCGCCCGGCCAATGGTCAGCCTGGGCTGCGTTATTGCCATCTGGCCCAACCAGATGGACAAAAACGCTGATCAAATCGTCGGGACGAATTTCTGTTTGCCAATACAATGTGAGCGCCACGCTGTCGCCGGGAATAACTTGTTCCGCCGCCCAATCAAGGCCGCGTAAAAAGATACCCTCGCCAAATTGATAGGCGAGGGGAATTTGAATATCGTCGGGCAGCGTCATCAGTCGGTCTGAAGCGACGATTGTGATTTGGCCCAGCGCAACGGCCGTCTCATCGGCCACACTAATCTGCACGGGATACGTTCCGGCAGCCAAGTCATGCGGGATAGTCAGGCTAATTTTCTCATGAACGCGGTCGCCAGGCCGCCACTCACCGCTGTCGTAGCGGCTAACTAAAAAAGGCAAGGGCGCGTCGTTGACAATGAAGGCGGCCGACAAATCAGCGGGCAAGAGAGCGTTGGCCTGCCAATAAAGATCGAGTACGGTCGTTCCTCCGCTCAAAATAGTTTCCGGCAAAGTCGAATGGCCCAGCAATGTTAAACGGCCGTCCAGCCAATGGGACTCGTTCACAACCGGGATCGTCCAATCACCCTTCACAAGCGATGTAACTTCAATGTCGGAAACAGGATAAACAACGCCCCGAAAAGCGCCATCGGAAGCTAAAACAGAGAGCTGCGCATCGGTGTCGCTGTCGAACAAAGCCAGTTCCAGCGCGTAGCGATCGGGGGGCAGGCCGGCGGGCAAATCGAGCGTGTAACGAGATTGAGATGTTTCGCCCGGCGTCCAATATTCTGGGTAAAAATAAACTTCGTTGGTCAAAGCGATTTCGCGGCTGGCCCACGCCTGACCTTCGTCGTCGCGCAAGGTAAATTGAAGGGTGTAACGGCCGTTCTCCCCCCCATCAATCAACTGCCAGCGCGCATACACATTGAGTTGGTCTTCGTTAACGGCCGTTTTTGTCGCCAATAAACCCACCCGCCCGCCAAAACTTATTGGCTCAGGTAAATCTGTCAAGGTCAAATCCAGCTTGCGTGGATCGGACTGAGCATAAATCCAGGCCTGATCCAGTCCGCCATAGTGAATGGTATGCAGCAGCGCAAAATCATCCGGCAGTTGGAACGCCTCAGTCGGATTGGATTGACGACCGCTGGCCGTCATGATGACGTAATCGGCTAGACGTTGATTGTCCGCGCTGGGAAGCAAGGTCTGGCCGGGGAAAAAGGGGGCAAATGAAGGCGGCAGGCCGGCGACGGCCGTTTGCCCAGCGCTTCCTGGCTGCGCCGCCAGCCACCGGCCCGCCGCGCTAACCGCCTCGCCCCAGCCGATGGGCAGCGCTTTTTGAGCGACTCGCGGCCCGCCCAGCAGCGGATTGTAAGCCGCTAACGGATAAGCGGCGAAGGCCAATCCGTAGACGGCTTGCGCCGCAATTAGTCCGATGATTATTGGCTGCGTCAAGCGCGGTCGTCGCGCCGCCCACTGCGCCCAGGCATAAGCCGCCAGCAAAGTCAAAGCGGGGATAACGGCCAGCGCATACCGGTCAAACTTTTTGGCGGCAAAAGAGATACCGATCAGGTACAGGACACTCCATAAAAGAAGCAGTATGGTTGGCAAAAAAGGCCATTGAGTACGGCCGTTGCGCCGCAACCAGGCATAGACGGCCATGAACAGCCCTGTAAATACAACAGGACTCAGCCGAAAGGCTAACACAACGGGATAAAACAGCCCTCCATGATTGTAAGCAACCTCGCCCAGAAAGAAGGAAGGACGCAAAGCGCTGTCAATATGCCGGTTGGCGTTGCCGCTTAACAAAGCATAGACATCGCCGGGCGCCGTCCACAGGGCCGGATAAGCGGCGAAGATGACGGCGACGAATAACAATGCCCAAATAACGCCGCCCAATAACGGGGTACGCCAATCTGCCAACCGCCAGCGGGGAAAACGGCCGTTCCTTTCCCCCCGTTTAAACATAGACAAAAAGAAGAACAGTCCAGCCAACGGCGCTAACAACAAAGCTGGAGTCTTGGTCAACGCCGCGCCCCCGGCCAATGCGCCAGACAGAGCCGCATAACGCCACCGCCGCCGCGCCCCAAAATCAGGCCGGACAGCGCCCATGAGCGCCAGCAAGGCCAATGTCGCAAAAGTGGTCATCAAGGCATCGACGTGGGCTAAGCCCGACAAACCGGCATTGAATGGGTCAAAAGCCAGGAATAAGGCGGCTATCAGCGCGGGAGTCCGGCCCAATAACGGCCGTGCCAGACGATAAATGGCCGTTATCCCCAAACTATTAACGAGAATGAGCATGAGGCGAACGGCCGTCAAAAAAACAGCCAACTGTGAAAACGCCGTCATATTATCCGGCATAAAAAACGCCAAATGCGTTATCCAATCATAAACAGCCTGATCCGCTGGATGTAACAAAAGCTGCAAACCAATTCCCCACCCAGCCAGCCAGGTCGTCGTCACACCCGGATGCCCGCTTACCAGCGTGTCCGCCCACAGCCCGGCCAACACCGCCTGGCGAAACTGTACCGAGCGGAACACCCAAATCAACTCATCCGGCGTGATATAGCGGCCTAAAGCAGCCAACCGGGGCAACGCCGCTCCGATAAATACCCCGATTAACAAAAAACGATCCTGTAATTGACTAAACCATTTCATCATCAAACAACCCTAATTTTACCCCTGCGAATGATAGCGCCTTACCGGCACAGTTCCTACATATGAACCACATTAACACACCATTCGGGCTATTGCCAATACATCTAAACCCAGTATAATCAAAGAAAATTAGCCTGGAAAAATAGGCGAAATCAAGAGGGACAGAATCTTGTCAGACAATATTTTTAATGCGGGAAGCGGCGACGGCCATCCCATGGACTTTTTATTGGCGGAAGAGTTGAATTTGCCCAAAGTTGGCGAAATTCGTCAGGGACAGGTTGTCAAACATACGGACAACGTGATCTTGGTGGATCTTGGCGCAAAATCTGAGGGCATTATTGCCGGCGACGAGTTAGCGGCGCTTGATAGCAAAGCGCGGGAAATACTTGCTGTTGGCAATGATGTTCGAGTATTTATTGTTGATTTGGAAGATCAAAACGGTAACCTTATCTTGTCTTATGCTAAGGCGGCTCAAGAACAAGATTGGGAAACAGCCAACGAATTATTAGATAACCAACAGGTTTATGACAGTAAAATAATTGGCTATAACCGTGGCGGCGTTTTGGTAAAAATGGGTCATATTCGGGGCTTTGTCCCCAACTCCCAACTGGGACGCGACCGTCAGGCACGTCAAAAAGAAAGCTCTGATAAACATTTCCAGAGTTTAGTTGGGCAGGCCATCAGCGCCAAAGTGATTGAAGTTGATCGCAAGCGCAACCGGCTAATCATGTCGGAACGCGCCGCTCGTCAGGAAATACGGGCCGCTCAACGAGAAAAATTATTAGCCAACATCAAAGTTGGCGATGTCCATAAAGGACGTGTCGTTAATCTGGCTAACTTCGGCGCGTTTGTGGATATTGGCGGTCTGGAAGGGCTGGTGCATTTGTCAGAACTTAGTTGGAAACGCACCAATAATCCTTCTGATGTGCTAAAAGTTGGCGAAGAAGTTGAAGTTTATGTGCTTAACATTGATAACGAAAAGAACCGTCTTGCGTTAAGCATCAAACGCTTACTACCTGATCCCTGGACATTGCTGGAACAACATTATCAAGTGGGTCAATTGGTCGAAGCGACCATTACCAAAATCACTAATTTTGGCGCGTTTGCTCGCTTAAATGACGAATATGAATTGGTTGGCCTTATTCATATTTCTGAAATGTCTGAAGATCGCATCGAGCACCCACGCGAAATTGTAAAGCCTTCTGAAAAAATGATGGTTCGGATCATTCGTATTGATACTGAACAACGTCAGCTTGGTTTAAGTCTCAAGCAAGTCGCTTCCGACAAGTTCCTTGAGGCTGACATGGAGATGTTGTCTACATCCTCATAACAATTGCCATCGGCTGCCGTTGTCATACCGAGGTGAGTAGCGGTGAACTCTAAAAATTGGGAACGTTTTACACAACGCGCGCGTCGTGTACTAAGTCTGGCGCAAGAAGAAGCAGAACGCCTGAATCACAGTTACATAAGCAGCGAGCATGTTTTAATCGGCCTGCTGCGCGAGGAAGGCGGGGTGGCTGGACGAGTTCTACGCGAACTTGGCTTGGATGTGCCTCGTGTGCAAGCTATGGTGGCGCGCCTATCCAATAAGCCAAGCGCGCGCACCCCATTCACAAAAATCGAGCTTTCGCCAAGCACCAAACGGGTATTGGAATTGGCCGTCGAAGAAGCGCGCCACATGGGCAAACATTACATCAGCACGGAGCATCTGCTGCTAGGACTAGCTCGACAAAATGAAGGGATGGCCCTTGATGTGCTGCGTAAGTTTAATATCACCGCGGAACAAATTCGTCGTCAAACTAAACAGATGCTGGCGGAAAGCCCTGTTGCAGCCAGTGAATCGCCAAGACGCCGCGGCGGCACCAGCAAGAAAAAAGAAAAGAGTAAGACGCCGATGGTTGACCAATTGGCGACCGATCTGACAGCGCTGGCTGAATCGGTTAAGTTGGACCCGGTTATTGGCCGTAATACTGAAATTGAGCGGGTAATTCAAATTTTGGCGCGCCGCACCAAGAATAACCCGGCCCTAATCGGCGAGCCGGGTGTAGGCAAGACGGCTATTGTGGAGGGATTGGCACAGCGAATAGTAAACGGCCGTGTCCCTGAAGTGCTCCATAACAAACGCGTCCTGCAACTGGACGTGGGTAGTCTGGTAGCCGGAACGATGTATCGCGGCCAGTTCGAAGAACGTCTCAAGCGCGTCATTGAAGAGCTCAAATCAAGCGATTCCATCCTTTTTATTGACGAAGTTCATATGCTGGTGGGCGCCGGTTCGGCCGGTAGTTCGGTTGATGCGGCCAATATCCTCAAGCCAGCTTTGGCGCGCGGCGAATTGCAGTGCGTAGGGGCCACGACGCTGGAAGAATACCGCAAAAATATCGAAAGCGACGCCGCGCTGGAACGCCGCTTCCAACCCATTCGCGTAGAAGAACCCTCAGCCGAAGAGTCGGTAAAAATTCTCAAAGGCATCAAAGGCGCATACGAAAAACATCACAACTTGCGTATTACGGACGAGGCGATTGAAGCGGCCGTAAATCTTTCCACCCGCTATGTCACAGAGCGCTTCCTCCCGGATAAAGCAATTGACTTGATTGATGAAAGCTCGTCCCGTGTGCGCATGTATCGGGTTCCGCAGCCCGCCGACATTCGCGATGCGTATGATCGGCTGCGCGCTATCCGTGAAAAGCGCCACCAGGCTGTCGCGGATGAACTTCCTGATGAAGCAGCTTACTTTGTTGAACAAGAGGAAGAAATTCAACGCCAGTTAGATCAAATGCGGGCCGGCCAATCAGACGACGATAAAAACATTCAGGTGACGGCCGAGGACATAGCCGAAGTGCTGGCCATGTGGACCGGCATCCCCGTTTATCAATTCACTGAAGAAGAATCAGCCCGTCTCTTGCAGATGGAAGAAAAATTGCGCGAACATATCGTGGGCCAGGAAGAGGCGATTGAAGGCATATCCAAAGCGGTGCGCCGGGCGCGCGCCGGGTTGAAAGACCCGCAGCGGCCAATAGGTTCGTTCATCTTCTTGGGGCCGACCGGCGTAGGCAAAACTGAACTGACCAAAGCATTGGCAAACTTCTTGTTTGGCAGTGAAGAAGCGTTAGTGCAGTTGGATATGTCGGAGTTTATGGAACGACACAGCGTGGCCCGCTTAGTTGGCTCACCGCCAGGATATGTGGGCTACGAAGACGCCGGTCAGCTTACTGAAGCAATCCGCCGCCGCCCCTACTCCATCGTCGTCTTTGATGAAATTGAAAAGGCGCACCCTGAGGTTTTCAACATCCTCTTACAAATTATGGAAGAAGGGCATTTGTCCGACGCTAAAGGCAACCAGGTTGATTTCCGTAATGCGATGATCATTATGACTTCTAATGTAGGCGCAGATACGATCAAGCACGGGCCAAACCTCGGATTTGCCTTCCGGCAAGATGAGGCCATAAAAGAAAAACAGCAATACGCCGAAATGCGTAAGGTTCTATTGGACCAGTTGAAACGCCAATTCCGGCCCGAATTTATCAATCGGGTGGACAGCATTGTTGTTTTCCGGCAGTTGTCGCAGGCCGATATCCGGCAAATTGTGGATATTATTCTGGGCGAGGTGAACGACCGGCTGGTAGACCATGAATTGGCGATTGAGGCGACTGATGCGGCCAAAGAGTGGCTGGGCGAACATGGCTACGACGCTGAATTTGGCGCACGGCCGTTGCGCCGCCTCATTCAGACTGAAATCGAAGACCGACTCTCAGATGCGGTTTTGTCGGGCAAGTTTGGCAAGGGCGAAACGGTTCTAATTGACACGGAGGAAGATGAGATCGTATTACGGCCGTCTCCCCCGATGGGAAATGAATTCGTTGAAGAAGAAGCGCTGCCCGCCTAAACGCTTCCCTGGTTAAAATTACACACGAAAAAGCCCGCACTCATGCGGGCTTTTTTTATTGGTTATGCAGAGTTGTCCGCTTTGTCAATTGCCACTCACGGGGATGGTTAATACCTGTCCCACTTCAATATGATCCCAGTCAGAGATGTTGTTGATGCTGGCCACGGTGGAGATAGAGGCGCTGTACCGATTACAAATTTGAGCCAGTGTATCGCCGCGCTGCACAATGTAAACTACCCGTGTGCCAGAAATGGGGATACTTTCTGCGGCGCTGCCGCTGCCGCTGGGGCCTGTTGATAGATGACCGCTATGTTCCATGGGAATTGGCGTCCAGGTAGGCGGCAGCGTTGTGGCCGTAGGCGCCGCTGTCTCACGCGGCGACTCTTTATCCTGCACAACATCCTCGACGGCCGTTTCATTGGCATTTTCATTCTCAGACGGCGTCTTCGTATCACCCGTCCCGCCCGAACCGCCACAAGCGGCCAAGAGTAATAATAACAAAACTAAGATGCGTGTTTGGCGCATAATGCCTCCTAACATAGTTCAACACCCCCCTGCAGAAAGTGTTTGGAATTAAGGTTACATAATCATTATAGCAGAGCGCGGCCTAATTTAGAAGTCGGATGGCAAACTTTGAAACCGCTGCAACGCTCAGTCTGCCTGGGCACATGGGAAGATAGTCCTGTTACGGCCGTTCGCCGTGAAGAAGCCGCGAATCTCCCCTTGAAGACATAAAGCCGCACTTTATAATCAAATTACAATGATGCTTACAACGATAGGACGCTACCAAATCCATAAAGAACTGGGCCGAGGAGGGATGTCTACCGTCTACCTGGCCCATGATCCCCGCTTTAATCGAGATGTGGCAATCAAGCTGCTGCCCCATGAGCTGCTGCACCACCCGACCTTTCGCGCCCGTTTTGAGCGGGAAGCTAAAATTGTCGCCGCGCTAGACATCCCCTCAATTGTTCCCGTATATGATTATGGCGAAGAAGACGGTCAACCGTTTCTGGTGATGCGTTACATGACCGGCGGCACGCTGACCGACCGGCTGCAAAAGGGCGCATTCTCTTTGGCCGAAACGGCGCGCATCATGGGCGCTTTAGCCGAAGCTTTGGATAACGCTCATGCGCGCGGCATTATTCACCGCGATTTGAAACCGAGCAATATCTTATTTGACCAACAAAACAATCCATACATTTCCGATTTTGGCACGGCTCTGATCATGAATGCGCCAATGAAGTTGACGGATACGGGCGGCGCGGTTGGCACACCGGCCTATATGAGTCCGGAACAAATTCGGGGCGAGCGAACGTTGGACGGCCGCAGCGACCAGTATGCGCTGGGTATCATCACATTTGAAGCGCTTAGCGGCAACCATCCCTACCAAACAAATACCCCTATTGGCATCGCGGTCAAACATATTATTGATCCTGTGCCGCGTATTTTAGATACGACGCCGGATTTGCCGCCCTACTGCCAGGCGATTATCGCCCGGTCGATGGCTAAGAATCCCAATGACCGCTACCCAACGGCAACAGCTTTTGCCGAGGCATTGAAGCAGGCGGCGCTGTCGGATAGTACAGGCATCTTACAATTAAACGATCCCAAACTGGAACCGGTTAACAGTGTCGGCGCTTTGCAATGGCGGGCTGGCGCCGCTGGACGCTGGCTGTGGTTGAGCGTTATTTTATTGATTGCGCTGCTGATTGGCGGCGGGATTTTATCGGCGAATAAGCAGATGGGCGCGGTGGCGATTACGGCCGTTACGCCTACTGAGACAGAGACAGAGATAGAGATAGAGACAGGAACGCCGGAAGGCGTTGAAGCGGAGGCAACAACGGTCAAGGCGACGGCCGTTGTGGAACCTCTGCAAACGACAATTCCCCTTCCGACAGAGACGCCAATCGTTCCAACGCCAACGATAGAGGTTCCGGTAACGGCCGTTGCCGCGCAGTCGGCCAGCATTTATGCCCAGCCGGATGTCGGTTCGGCCGAGTTGGCGATTATTTTTACCGGCGATGTGGTGACGATACACGGCCGTTCCGAAAACGGTCACTGGTTATACGTCAGCGACGAGGACCGCGTTACCGGCTTTGTGGCCGCGACTCGCTTGAATGGCGCCAATGACCTGGCCATTTTACCGGTGGTGACAGCTACCGCAGCAAGCGTTACTGAACCGGAAACGGCCGTGTGCGCCGACGGCTGTCCGAATTTATGGATTGACGCTTACCCGCTGCCGGGAGGTCGCTGCGAAGGAAATATCATTTACCGCACAATCTACATGCGCGGACAAGGCGGCAGTGGCGAATACACGTACTTCTGGGAAGGCGAGAAAATGGCCGGCCCCCTGCGAGATGAAGGGTTTGGGTTTGAGATCAATAATCTTGCTGGAACTGTCATCGGCTGGGCCAAAGTCGTTTCCAGCGATGGGCAGACGGCGGAGAAAGAGTTATTTATTTCTGAATTTTCGTGTGAATAGAAGGGGCAAGTGGCAGGTGGCAAGTCCAGAACGGCAGCTTGCCACTTGCCACCTACCACAAAATTACGTTTCGTTTGGTACGGGCGGCCGGCTTTC